>NZ_JAVYJB010000015.1:0-75420 GCF_032490495.1 Pilosibacter fragilis
TTTTCACACCGTACCATGCGGTACTGTGCGCTTATGCGGTATTAGCAGTCATTTCTAACCGTTATCCCCCTGTATGAGGCAGGTTACCCACGCGTTACTCACCCGTCCGCCACTCGGTATCTTGAAATCCATCCGAAAACTTCAATCAAAATACCTCGTTCGACTTGCATGTGTTAGGCACGCCGCCAGCGTTCATCCTGAGCCAGGATCAAACTCTCATGTTAAAGTGTTTGTATCCGAGTTCAAAATTTAGCTTGGCTAATTTTTAAACCGTTCTACTGTTTTGTTAGGTTTTGTTCTGAATGTTCTCATTCATGGTCTAAACCAAAAGACCATTTTTATAAGAATTTTCAGGGTTTTACATACTGTTCAGTTTTCAAGGAACTTTGTTTTGTTGTTGCTGTATCTCAGCGGCAACTCTGATATCTTATCACAGTGTTTGCTGTTTGTCAACAACTTTTTTCATCTTTTTTTGAAGTTCTTTTTTGAAGTCCTTCAAGCAGATGAACGGAGAAAGAGGGATTTGAACCCTCGCGCCGGTTTCCCGACCTACACCCTTAGCAGGGGCGCCTCTTCGGCCTCTTGAGTATTTCTCCTTATTACCGTAGCTAATTATCATTTATTAAGTTTGTCGGGCGAACTCGCCAGACGCAGGATTAATTATACAAGCTATAGTTCTTTTTGTCAACAACTTTTTTCATCTTTTTTTACCATCTTTTTACAGTATGATTTTTCTCTATACTTTTATACCAGAAAAGCGGGGAATCAACTCCTTTTCCGGCTGTCGGTTCTCCGCTTTCTCATCTGATATTATTTCTGATATTCCTTGATTGCCGTCTCATACAGGTTATTTCCCTGGGAATCGATCACGACGACCACCGGAAAATCTTCTACTTCCAGTTTCCGGATTGCCTCAGTTCCAAGATCATCGTAGGCAACGACCTCCGACTTTTTGATGCGCTGGGACAATAGTGCCCCCGCACCGCCGATTGCAGCGAAGTAGACGGAACCATTTCTCACAATAGCATCGACCACCGCCTGACTTCTCTTCCCTTTTCCGATCATGGCACCCAGGCCAAGGTCTAAAAGCTTCGGCGCGTACTTATCCATACGGCTCGCCGTTGTTGGTCCCGCAGACCCGATAGGACGTCCCTCTCTTGCCGGGGACGGTCCCATATAGTAGATGACGTTTCCCTGCATCTCGATGGGCAGAGCTTCCCCCGCGTCCAGCGTTTCCTGCATTCTCTTATGCGCTGCGTCTCTCGCTGTATAGATGGTTCCCGTAAGAGTCACGTAGTCCCCGGCCCGGAGAGACACTGCGTCTTCTTTCTTAATTGGTACACTGATCTGTCTGTCCATGGTTTCCTCCTGTTTCTCTTATTAAATAACGCGATGCGCATGACGGTTTACATGACAGCAGATATTCACTGCCATCGGAAGTCCCGCGATATGCGTCGGATATGTCTCGATATTGACGGCCATGGCAGTCACACGACCGCCGAGTCCCCCCGGTCCGATTCCGAGTCTGTTGATCTTTTCAAGCATCTCTTTCTCCAGGTCTCTGACATATGGAACCGGAGATTCCTCTTCCAGATTTCTCGTCAGGGCATGCTTTGCCATCAGGGCGCACTTTTCAAAGGTTCCGCCGATACCGACGCCGACCACCATAGGAGGACAGGCATTCGGACCAGCGTCACGGACAGCCTCTAATATCTTCTCTTTCACACCCTCAATGCCATCAGCCGGCTTCAACATGAACACGCGGCTCATGTTCTCGCTTCCGAATCCCTTCGGCGCAACAGTGATGTCCACCTGGTCCCCGTCTACGATCTCGTAATGGATGATCGCCGGGGTGTTGTCTTTTGTATTCACGCGGTCGATAGGATCACGGACAACAGACTTTCTTAAGTATCCGTCCACGTATCCCTGTCGGACGCCTTCATTGATGGCATCCGTCAGATTACCTCCCTCGATATGTACTTCCTGCCCGACTTTAATGAAAACGACGGCCATGCCCGTGTCCTGGCAGATCGGAATCATGTCTCTTCCAGCAATCTCAAGATTCTCCTTAAGCTGATTTAAGATCTGTTTTCCAAGAGGTGATTCTTCCTTCTCCACGCTCTCATTAAATACTTTTTTCATGTCATCCGAAAGGAAATGGTTTGCCTCGATGCACATTTCCCGGATGTTTTTTGTGATCTCACTCGTCTGAACAGTTCTCATAGACGATTTTCCTCCCGATTACTTTTTTGGATTGATTGCCATCGGACGGATTTCTTCCGGACATTCATGATGGCCTATTATTATGAAAAATACAGGAATCCGGCATTCCCGGATTCCTGTATCCAATCACTCCAGAGTCAGAAATCCTGTTTTATGGACGAATGGCGGTCTCATAACCGCTCTTCATATTCATGAACATTACTCCTCCGTGGTCTCCCCGTCCTCATTCTCCATGGATTCTGGATCTGCCACGTTTTCGTCCTCCTCGTCCTGGCGGCTGCTTTCCCGGACTTTCGCGATGGAAGCAACGCGGACATCAGAATCGGCATCAATGCTCATCAGTTTTACGCCGGATGTATTTCTGCCGATGATGGAGATATCGTCAACACCCATGCGGATCAGAATGCCCTCATTGGTGATCAGCATGATATCTCTTCCGTCGTCAAGCAGCTTCATTCCGACAAGATTTCCTGTCTTTTCTGTCACATTGTAGCAGAGAAGTCCCTTACCACCGCGAAGCTGCAGCTTGAATTCAGAGATTCTCGTTCTCTTTCCGTATCCCTTTTCGGATGCCACGAGCATGTACTCGCCCTGGCTTGCCATCTGCATGCCGATGACCTCGTCACCCTCGTCGAGCTTCATGCCGATAACACCATAGGAAACACGGCCGGTAATTCTCGCATCCGTCTCCTTGAAGCGGATGGACATACCGAATTTCGTCGCGAGGAAGATATCCTCGGTATTGTCTGTCACCTTTACCTCGATCAGTTCATCTCCCTCGCGGAGCAGGATTGCCTGAAGACCTGTCTTTCTCATGTTGCTGTACTCGCACATTCTGGTCTTCTTCACCATTCCGCCCTTTGTGGCCATAAAGAGGTACTTGTCATCATCGATCTCACGCATCGGGATCGCCGCTGTGACCTTTTCGCCCGGCTGGAGCTGTAAAAGGTTCACGATAGCCGTTCCGCGGGCTGTTCTTCCTGCCTCCGGGATCTCGTAGGCCTTGATCCGGTAGCATCGTCCTGTGTTCGTGAAGAACATGATATAGTGGTGGTTCGTTGTCATGAGAAGATCCTCGATGAAGTCCTCATCGATGGTCTGCATTCCCTTGATTCCCTTTCCGCCGCGATTCTGGCTCTTGAAATTGTCCACGGACATTCTCTTGATGTATCCAAGATTGGTCATCGCAATTACAGTGTCATCGTCGGAGATCAGGTCTTCCACGGACATATCATCTTCAAAGCCGATCTTTGTCCGTCTGTCGTCACCGTATTTCTCGGAGATCACAAGGATCTCTTTCTTGATCACACTTAATAATTTATTTTCATCTGCAAGGATTGCACGCAATTCCGCGATTTTTGTCTCCAGTTCTTTGTACTCGTTCTCGAGCTTCTCGCGTTCCAGACCTGTGAGAGCGCGCAGACGCATGTCCACGATCGCCTGTGCCTGCGGGTCTGTGAGTTCAAAGCGCTCCATGAGGACGCGTTTCGCCTCCGCGACATTTGCGGAGCCGCGAATGATCCTTATCACCTCATCGATATGATCTAAGGCCTTTAATAAGCCCTCTAAGATGTGGGCGCGTTCCTCGGCCTTATTTAAGTCGTACTTCGTTCTTCTCGTCACAACGTCCTTCTGGTGGTCCAGATAGTACTCTAACATCTGGAGAATATTGAGGACCTTTGGCTCATTGTTTACCAGTGCAAGCATGATCACACCGAAGGAATCCTGCAGCTGTGTATGCTTTAAGAGCTGGTTTAAGAGGACGTTCGCGTTCACATCTCTCCTGAGTTCGATGTTGATGCGGATTCCCTCACGGTTGGACTCATCGGTGATTCCGGTGATTCCGTCAATCTTTTTCGTCTTTACGAGCTCCGCGATCTTCTCAATGAGTCTCGCCTTGTTGACAAGGTACGGAAGCTCTGTGACGATGATATGGCTCTTTCCGTTCGGAGCTGTCTCAATGTTTGTCACCGCACGGACTCTGATCTTCCCGCGGCCTGTGCGGTACGCTTCTTCGATTCCTCTCGTTCCCAGGATCTCAGCTCCAGTCGGGAAATCCGGTCCTTTGATGATCTGTAAGATCTCCTCCATGGAGGTCTGTCTTCCTTCTTCCACCTGGTTGTCGATGATCTTTACGACAGCCGCGATGACCTCGCGGAGGTTGTGGGGCGGGATATTTGTGGCCATGCCGACCGCGATACCGGTACCGCCATTTACGAGAAGGTTCGGAAATCTGGACGGAAGTACCGTTGGTTCCTTCTCCGTCTCATCGAAGTTCGGGATAAAGTCAACGGTATCTTTATAGATGTCCGCTAACATCTCCACAGAGATCTTGCTGAGTCTCGCCTCGGTGTATCGCATGGCAGCGGCACCGTCGCCGTCGATGGATCCAAAGTTTCCGTGGCCGTCCACGAGCATGTAACGCATGGACCATCTCTGTGCCATATTTACTAAAGCACCGTAGATGGAGCTGTCTCCGTGCGGATGATATTTACCCATGGTATCGCCGACGATACGGGCACTCTTTCTGTGGGGCTTATCCGGACCGTTGTTCAGTTCCGCCATGGAGTAGAGGACACGTCTCTGTACCGGCTTTAATCCGTCACGGACATCCGGGAGCGCTCGGGATGCGATAACGCTCATGGCGTAGTCGATGTACGACTTCTCCATGGTCTTCTTTAAGTCTATCTCATGAATTTTGTCAAAAATATTCGGTTCCATTCTTTCCTCCAATGCAGCCTGCGCTGCGCCTTAAACCTGCGTAAACTGCGCCGCATGACCATCCAGTAAACTTACCGATTCCCGGATAGCCCTGCTGCCGCATTAAATGTCAAGAGTTCCGTACTTCGCGTTCTGTTCGATGAATTCACGGCGCGGCTCTACCTGATCTCCCATGAGTGTCGTAAAGGTGAGGTCGATCTCCGACGTCATCTCCTCATTCATGGTCACACGTAAAAGGACTCTGTGCTCCGGATCCATTGTTGTCTCCCAGAGCTGTTCCGCATCCATCTCACCAAGACCTTTGTAACGCTGGATCTTGTTGTTCTGGTCACGTCCGATCTCTTTTAAGATATTGTTTAGCTCCTCATCACTGTACGCATACCATACCCGCTTGTTCTTCTCGATCTTATAGAGCGGCGGCTGAGCCAGGTAAACATAGCCCTGTTTGATAAGCTCCGGCATAAACCGGTAGATGAATGTCAGAAGCAGTGTACTGATATGGGCACCGTCCACATCGGCATCGGTCATAATGATGATCTTGTGGTAGCGGAGCTTCGAGATATCGAAATCCTCGTGGATTCCCGTTCCGAAGGCCGTGATCATGGATTTGATCTCCGCGTTTCCGTAAATACGGTCGAGTCTCGCCTTCTCCACGTTTAAAATCTTTCCTCTAAGCGGCAAGATTGCCTGGGTGCTCTTATTTCTCGCGTCCTTCGCGGAACCGCCGGCGGAATCTCCCTCTACGATGTAGATCTCGCATTCCTCCGGGTGCTTGCTGGAGCAGTCCGCAAGCTTTCCAGGTAAGGATAAGCCGTCAAGGACCGTCTTTCTTCTTGTTAAGTCTCTTGCCTTTCTCGCAGCAGCGCGGGCACGCTGGGCAAGAACGGATTTCTCGATGATCGTCTTTGCTACGGACGGATTCTGCTCGAGGAAATAGGTGAGCTGCTCAGATACCACGCTGTCAACAGCACCTCTCGCCTCGCTGTTTCCAAGCTTCTGCTTTGTCTGACCCTCAAACTGTGGCTCCTCGATCTTGACGCTGATGATAGCAGTCAGTCCCTCACGGATGTCTTCACCGGTGAGGGCCGGCTCGCTGTCCTTAAGGAGCTTGTTCTTTCTTCCGTAGTCATTGAAGGTCTTTGTCAGGGCATTTCTGAAACCGGTGAGGTGGGTTCCGCCTTCCGGTGTGTTAATGTTGTTTACAAAGCTGTAAATATTTTCGGTGTAGGAATCGTTGTGCTGCATGGCAACCTCCACCAGCACGTTGTCCTTCTTGCCCTCGCAGTAGATGACCGTGTCATAGAGCGGCACATTGCTGCGGTTTAAGTAAGTGACGAACTCCTTGATTCCACCTTCGTAGTGGAATACCTTTTCCTTCTTGTCCTCGCGGTCATCCCTCAGAATGATCTTTAAGTTCTTTGTGAGGAACGCGGTCTCGCGGAGACGGATCTTTAAGGTATCATAGTCATAGACGGTCTCCTCAAAGATAGTCTTGTCCGGAAGGAATGTTACTTTTGTGCCATGTTTGTCTGTCGGGCAGTCACCCACGATCTTTAACGGGTACATGGTCTTTCCTCGCTCATAGCGCTGCTTGTAGACCTTTCCTCCGTGGTAAACCTCGACCTCCAGCCACTCGGATAAGGCATTTACAACAGAAGCTCCTACACCGTGCAGGCCGCCGGATACCTTGTATCCCCCACCGCCGAACTTACCGCCGGCATGAAGGATCGTAAAGACGACTTCGACTGCAGGAAGTCCCGCTTTTTTCTGGATATCGACCGGAATTCCCCGTCCGTCATCGACAACGGTGATGGAATTGTCGGAATTGATCTGTACATCGATGGTATCGCAGTATCCCGCAAGGGCCTCATCCACCGCGTTGTCTACGATCTCATATACCAGATGGTGAAGTCCCCTCGAAGACGTACTTCCAATGTACATTCCCGGTCTTTTTCTTACAGCCTCAAGTCCCTCCAGAATCTGGATTTGATCTGCATTATATTCTGCGCTCATGAAGTTCCTCCTTTAGTCTTCGCTCTCTACCGTTCCTTCAACAATCTTAAAAATCTTGTCCATCCGGAATTTGCTGTTTACAAACTCATCCAGTCCCGTACATGTGATCAAGGTCTGAATGTGGGTAATTTCTGAAAGTAAATGTTCCTGTCTCTTGCTGTCAAGTTCAGAAAGGACGTCATCCAGAAGAAGCACCGGATAATCCTTTACGATCTTTTTCACCAGCTCGATCTCCGCAAGTTTTAAAGAAAGAGCTGCCGTTCTCTGCTGTCCCTGGGACCCGAACCGCCTGATATCCGTTCCATTTACGATGAAGTTCAGGTCATCGCGGTGGGGACCGGTCAGGGTCTGCCTCTGCCTGATCTCCTGAAACTGGTTCTTCGCAAGCTGCTCCCTGAAATTTTCCGGCGACACATTCGGCTCGTAGGCGATAGAGAGTGTTTCCTTTCCGCCCGAGAGCCCCGCGTGGATCTCCGCAATCAGGGGGTTCAGCTCTTTTATAAACTCAGAACGCATAATTATAAGTTCTGTGCCGTACTTTAAGAGCTGCTCATTCCACATGGGGAGTGTCTCTTTTAAGGACGTGTTGTAGTCTATGTCCTTTAATAGTTTGTTTCGTTGTATAACCGTTTTGTTATACTGTGCCAGATTGTAGACATACAGCCTGTTTAGCTGGCAGAGTTCCAGGTCGACGAAACGTCTCCGCTCGGCGGGTCCGTTCTTGATAATGTTCAGATCTTCCGGTGAAAAGAAGATCACATTGACGATTCCGAAAAGTTCACTGGCTTTTTTGATCGGAACTCCGTTCACCGCGACCCCTTTTGCCTTATTTTTCTTCAGATGCATATCGATCCGGTAGGGAATTCCATCCCGCCGGACCATCATTTTGATGTGGGATTCGTCCGCGCCGAACCGGATAATTTCTTTATCTTTGCTGCCCCGATGCGATTTTGTTGTGCTGCACACATAGACTGCCTCCAGAATATTTGTCTTTCCCTGGGCATTATCTCCATAAAGAACGTTCGTCCCTTTATGAAAATCAATATGTAAATGACTGTAATTTCTGTAATCTGACAGCTCGATGGATTCTATAAACATGAAAAAATCCTTTAATTTTCTACCTTAAATGTCTTTCCGTCATAGGAAACCGTGTCTCCCGGGTAAAGTTTTTTGCCTCGCTGGGTCTCAACTTCCCCATTTACTTTTACAAGCCCGTCCTGAATTACAAACTTTGCGTCCACTCCGGAGCCGACCAGACCTGCAAGTTTCAATGCCTGTCCAAGCTTGATAAACTCATCTTTTAAGTGAATACTTTCCATTTTTCTCCTTTTTTATTCCAGATATATGAAAAAATCGACCCGAAACCCCGGACTTTACCGGAACTTCGGGGAAATTTCATCTGATTTTAAATCGCAGCGGCGTTAAAGTTTACCGGCAGGATCAGATAAATGTAGCTCTCATCCTCATCTTTGATGAAACACGGAGATTTCGCATTCATCATATAGAGGGTAACTTCCTCATCATCAATGATCCGCAGCGCATCACTTAAGAATTTCGGGTTGAATCCGATCATCAGATCCTGTCCTGTTTTATGGATCAGGATCTCCGCGTTCATGGTACCGAAGCTGGAATTTAATTTCAGGCTCATTTTTGAGTCTTCAATGTTCAGAATGATCGGTTTTTTGTCATTTTCGCGGATTAAAATGATAGCTCTCTCGATGCTGTCCAGGAAATCTTTCTTATTCAGAGACACTTTTGTGGCATAATCGCTGGAAAGCATCTGGTCTACTTTGAAATATTCGCCCTCGATCAGGCGGGAAACTACGATCGTATCATCAAATTCGAAGAGAATATGGTTCGCTCCGAAGAAGATCTGGACCTCTTTTTCGTTGTCACCGGTGAGAATTTTACTGATTTCGTTCAGAGTTTTTCCCGGAACGATGACTTTTGTGCTTTCATATTCATCTTTTAATACAATTTTACGAATTGCCATACGATGTCCGTCGAGAGAAACGACTCGGAGTGTATCACCGTTTACCTCAAAAAGTTCGCCTGTCATCATCTTGTTGCTGTCGTTGACAGAGATGGAGAAGATCGTCTGGCGGATCACCTCTTTTAAGGAAAACTGGGAGAGTGTGATGTTTTTATTTCTCTCAATATACGGAAGATAGGAGAATTCCTCTCCATCTTTGCCCTGAATTTTGAATACAGAGTTCTCACAGGTGATCACAGTATTGAATTTTTCATCAGATTCGATGGTTACAAGGGAATCTGAATCGGATAATTTTCTTGCGATTTCAGAAAAAAGCTTTGCATCCAGTGCAATTTTACCTTTTTCAAGGATATCACCTTCAACTTTTGTCTCAATGCCGAGCTCCATATCGTTGGCAGTCAGCTTGATCTCATCAGTAGAAGCGTCGATCAGAATGCACTCTAAAATAGGCATCGTTGTTTTTGACGGAACTGCCTTGAGAACAATATTGATACCGTTTAAGAGAGCGGTTTTCTGGAATGTCAGTTTCATAGTTGTTGATAACTTCCTTTCTTAAGAAACGTTCACAAATAAAGAAATATATAAAAGATATTAGTCTTAACAGTAGTAGGGAGTGTGAATTTGTTTATAAGGGGGAAAACCCTAATGAAACCATGAAAAAACCTCTGTGAAAACTATTGTGGGTAACTCTGCAAATCCAAAAGGACAACCCAGGAGTTTTCCACAGGCAAAAATCGGGAAAAATCATCCTCATTTTATCCACAAATTTTCAACGGGATTTCCACGAAAAAATCCACAAGCTTACTGTGGGTTGATTTTTTTCTTTAAAATATCGATCGTGTTCTTTAAATTCTCGTCGGTCTTTAATTCGCTGGCAATCTTTTTTGTTCCGTGAATGATCGTTGTATGATCGCGGCCGCCGAGAGCTTTTCCGATGTTCTGGAGAGACTCGCTCGTCATATCGCCGCAGAGATACATGACGATCTGGCGCGGGAATACGAGTTCTTTACTTCGTTTCTGGCCGATGAGATCAAGGGGTGTGATGCCGAAATGCTCAGAAACTACATTAATAATAAGCTGCGGAGTCACTTCGCGGGCAGCGTTCGGGGAGATCAGATCTTTTAATGCTTCCTCTGCAAGTTCAAGATTGATTTCCTTATTATTTAGTTTGCTGGAAGCAACGATTTTTGTGAGGGCGCCTTCCAGTTCACGGATGTTGGATTTTACATTGGTAGCGATATATTTGATGATCTCGTTATCGATGTTGTATCCTTCAAGTTCTTCCTTTTTCCGGAGAATCGCCATCCGGGTTTCATAATCCGGCGGCTGGATATCTACGGTGAGTCCCCATTCGAAACGGGAACGGAGACGGTCTTCCAGAGTTTCAATTTCTCTTGGAGGACGGTCGGAGGAAATAATGATCTGCTTTTTTGCCTCGTAGAGGGCATTGAATGTATGGAAAAATTCCTCCTGGGTACTTTCTTTTCCGATAATAAACTGGATATCGTCGATCAGAAGCACGTCATTGTTTCTGTATTTTTCACGGAATTCCGTGGTGGAAACGTTGTTTTTGTTTCGGATCGCGTCGATCAGTTCGTTTGTAAATTTCTCGGATGTCACGTACAGAATCTTTGCGCTCGGGTTATTTTTCAGGATGAAGTGGGCGACGGAATGCATTAAGTGCGTCTTCCCGAGTCCCACGCCTCCATAAATAAATAACGGATTATAAATTTCGCCCGGGGATTCCGCAACTGCAAGGGATGCGGCATGGGCAAGGTTGTTGTTTTTTCCGACGACAAAGGTATCGAAGGTGTAACGCGGATTTAAGTTCGCGTTTTGGAGAGCAAGCTGACTGACCGTATTGTTGGTTACATTGATCAGACGGTTCTCTTTTTCCGGTTCCTTCACGTCAGATTTTAACTTGAAATCGAGTTCGCACTGAAATCCTGTAATTTCTTCGATCGTAATTTTCAACAGGAACTCATATTTCTTTTTCACATAGCTGATAAACGCGGAATCAGGCACCAGGATCGTGAGGATATCTTTATCCACAGAATCCGGGATCAGCGGCAGCAGCCATGTGCGGTAGGACACCTCTGAAATATCGTGTTCTTCCTTTATATTTAAGAGGATATCATCCCATTTCTCTTTGATTTCTTCCAGCATATTCATACTCCTAAACATGTGTATAACGATGTGCATAGTTGTGGAAAAGGCGGAAACCTGTCCACAAAAGCATATAAACCCACTCTGAATTTATTCTAGCGTAAAACGGAATAATTTTCAATGTCAAATGTGAAAATCCACAACTTTTCCAGTGACTTATCCACAACTTATCCACGATTTGGGGATAAGTTGATAATTATGAGTGGAAAACATGTGAATAGCCACATAACAAGATGTGCGCCAGGAACGGACAGAAAAAATACAATAAATTGTGTCCGTGGGAGAAAGACACCGAAATCAGAAGGGAAAGAAAGAACGATTTTAGAGGACTGGACGTTGGAGAGGGCGTATATGAGGGAAAAATGAAAAACCGAAAAAAATTAAGGCAGCAGGGGAGAAAAAAGGGTGAGATCGGGAGAAAGAAGGCGACAACAGGAATTATATTGTAGGAAGTAAAATTGAAAAGTAAAAATAAATGGAAAATTTTAGAGAAAGAATTTGACGGCATCACGCTGACACGCTATAATGCAAGACGTGACTATATTGCATTGTATCTCGCAAGAGAACAGTAGCAGGAGGAAAAAGAAAAATGAAAATTGAAAAGAAAGTTCTGGACATGTCCCTCGCCGGGATCTTCACTGCGATCATCATCGCCATGTCGGTCGTACCGTTTCTCGGTTACATTCCGTTAGGCTTTATGAACGCAACGATCATCCACGTCCCGGTCATCATCGGAGCGATCATCCTTGGACCGAAGTACGGCGCTTACTTAGGACTGGTATTTGGTGTGACCAGCCTTGTAAAAGCGACCATTGCCCCGGGAGTGACCTCCTTCGTATTCAGCCCGTTCGTTACGATCGGCGGATACAGCGGAAACATGTGGAGCGCCGTGATCGCCATCGTGCCGCGTGTATGCATCGGCATCGTTGCTTATTTTGTTTATAAGCTGATCATGAAAGCAGCTCACGGAATCAAAGGCAGCCAGACCGTTGCCCTCTGGGTGGCTGGTATCGCAGGAGCTATGACAAACACACTGCTTGTCATGAACGGAATTTATATCTTCTTCGGACAGAGCTACGCGGCTGCGTCCAACAAGGCAGTGGAGCACATCTACGATGTGATCCTGGGAATCATCCTGGGATTTGGTATCCCGGAGGCGATCGTCGCAGGTATCCTTACGACGGCCATCACGAAGGTTCTGTTTAAAATCATGAAAGATAACGGCTGATCGGAAAGAGCCGGTTATATATGAATACCTTTCAGAAGCGTGGTGTGGCAGCTTCCGGAAGAAGATCAGGTATAAAAAATGAGAGCAGCGGAAAATAATAACGCTGCAGCTTCTATAATATGATACCAGGGTCAAAAGGTCAGAAGTTCGACGCAAGCTTGCTTGCAGGAGAATTTTTGACCTTGGGACCCGCCAAAAACATGAGTAAGTAGCCATTTTTCATAGAAAAATGAGCGAATTACGAATGTTTTTGAGAATTGCGGGAGCACGCAGTGCAGAGCAATTCGGTATCAGAGGGGTCAAAAGCTTTTGACCCCAACATCATAATATAATGAAGAGATACTAAATATAGTGACATAAAATCAATACATACATTTTATGGGGGATAGCGAAACGCTGTTCCCCTTTTTTATTACTGAAAGACCGAAAAGTAACGTTCCATGCAAAAAGCAGAATGTGGATATACAGCGAAAAAAAGGAAAAATCATATGGGAGAAATCCCCATGTTTTAAGGATTTTTTTGAAATTTAGTCTTGACGAAGGGCGGCAATTTTTATATAATCGATACGATGCTTCAATATGTCTTAGTTTATATGTACATGAGAAGGTACTTGAATTTAGAGTAAGAGGAGGTGCCGGGTTTATGAAGATGACATTTCAGCCGAAGAACACTCAGAGAAAAAGAGTTCATGGTTTCAGAGCGAGAATGGCAACAGCAGGCGGTAGAAAAGTTTTAGCTGCCAGAAGAGCAAAAGGTAGAGCTAGATTATCTGCTTAATGAACCAAGAGAGTATCCGGAAGTTTAGGAAAACTTTTGGATGCTCTTTTTTGTTATGCGGGATTTTTACGGCTTTATCGACTTAGTTTTGCAGAGGTATTGAATGAAAAGGTTCAATTCGTTAAAGAAAAATCAGGATTTCCAGACGGTTTACCGGGGAGGGAAGTCCTACGCAAACAAATATCTGGTCATGTACGTGATGGATTCGGGACGGGAGGACACGAGAATCGGAATTTCCGCCAGCAAAAAGGTCGGAAACAGCGTTGTAAGGCATCGGTTCGCGAGACTTGTCCGCGAAAGCTTCCGGTTAAATAAGGACATATTAGAAGAAGGAAAAGACATCATTGTTGTCGCACGTGCTGCGGCAAAAGACAAAAATTTCGACAAGATTGAGAGTGCTTTTCTGCACTTATGCGGGCTTCATAACATTTTAAAAGAATCGAAGTGAGTGGTTTATGAAATGGGTTCTGATTGGTCTGATTAAGATTTACAGGAAGTTTATCTCTCCCTGTATCGGCCCTCACTGTATTTATACGCCTACCTGCTCCCAGTACGCCATGGAAGCAATCAGAAAATACGGCGCTATAAAAGGTGCTTATCTTGCTTGCAGGCGGATTTTGAGATGTCACCCGTTTGCAAAAGGCGGTTATGATCCAGTCCCGTAAAAAACCCAGGAGGTAAGATATGGTTTTGACGAAGGCTGGTTCCATTCTGGGACCGATCGCGACTGTCCTTGGCTATGTCATGGACATCCTCTTCAGATTTACGAGCAGCTTCGGCGTGTTCAACGTAGGTCTGTGCATCATTCTGTTTACGATCGTAATGAAAACACTGATGATACCGCTCACGATCAAACAGCAGAAAACCACAAAACTCATGTCTGTCATGAATCCGGAGATCCAGGCGATCCAGAAGAAGTATAAAGGAAAGTCGGATCAGGAATCCATGCAGCGTCAGAATGTGGAGATCCAGGCTGTTTACGAGAAGTACGGCACAAGCATGACAGGCGGATGCCTTCCGCTGCTGATCCAGATGCCGATCCTTCTTGCTCTGTACCGTGTCATCTACAATATTCCGGCATACGTTCCGTCTGTCCGCGTTTATTTCGACAACGTTGTAACTCCGTTGATGGGACAGGCTGACTATGCTCAGAAGTTACAGGAAATCACAAATATCGCAACCGCCTGCGGCGGAAAATTAGATAAGTTTGATTTCACAAATGCAAATCGTCTTGTAGACATGCTCTATAAATTCTCCACGGCCCAGTGGGGAGAGCTTCAGTCACTGTTCCCGGCAATCTCTGATGTGATCGGACAGAATGCTGCTGTTGTCGAGAGAATGAACACGTTCCTCGGTTTAAATATGGCAGAGGCGCCGGGCTGGGTACCGTCCTTCGCATGGATCATCCCGGTTCTTGCGGCAGTGTCCCAATGGTTCAGCACAAAGCTCATGAGCGGAAATCAGCCGTCCACATCCGCAGATGCAGAGAATCCGATGGCGCAGTCCATGAAGACTATGACAACGACCATGCCGTTATTTTCCGCGTTCATCTGTATCACGATGCCGGCAGGTCTTGGTATCTACTGGATCGCGACCAGCGTTGTTACAATTATCCAGCAGCTCATCGTTAACGCGTACATGGATAAGGTCAATATCGACGATATGATCGCAAAGAACCTGGAAAAGGTCAATAAGAAACGTGCGAAACAGGGACTTCCGCCGGCTAAGGTAACTCAGAATGCTACTGCTTCCTTAAAAGCGATCAAGGCTGAGGAGGAGAAAGAGAAAGCAGCTGAGGAAGTTAAGAAGGAAAAGATCGCAAAGCAGATCGAGGAGTCCAGCAAGTACTACAACACCAACGCAAAACCGGGAAGTCTCGCTTCCAAGGCAGCGATGGTCCAGAAGTACAATGAGGCACATGACAAGAGAAAATAATAAGGGGGTTCTGTTATGGAAATGATTACAGTGACTGCGAAAACTGTGGAAGATGCAATCACACAGGCATCCCTGCAGCTCGGTGTGAGCAGTGATCGGATTCAGTATGAGGTCGTTGAAAAGGGAAGTGCCGGAGTTCTCGGCGGACTTTTTGGTTCCAAGCCGGCAGTGATCCGCGCGAAGAAGATCGAGACCGTTGACGATAAGGCCGTATATTTCCTGAATTCCGTTTTCGATGCAATGGGCCTTGCTGTTGACGTGGAAGTGAAAATGAATGAAGAGGAAAAGGAGATGGATGTCAACCTGACCGGCGAGGAGATGGGACTTCTCATCGGCAAGAGAGGACAGACACTCGATTCCCTTCAGTATCTTGTAAGCCTTGTTGTAAATAAGGAATCTGAGGACTACTTAAGAGTCAAGCTGGATACCGAAAATTACAGAGAGAGAAGAAAAGAAACACTGGAGACTCTCGCAAAGAATATCGCTTACAAGGTAAAGCGGACAAGACGTCCGGTTTCCTTAGAGCCGATGAATCCGTATGAGAGACGGATCATCCACTCCGCACTCCAGAACGATAAATACGTATTCACAAAGAGCGAAGGTGAGGAGCCGTTCCGCCATGTTGTGATCGCGTTAAAGAAGGAAGAGCGCAGAGAGAGAAGACCGAGATACGAGAGACGCGAAAGAACCGCTGGTTCTGAGAATAGCTATCGCAGCAGCAGTCAGGAATAATAATTCACAGATCAGCCATGCGCCGCACTGTGCGGGAACGCATGGCTGATTTTGTCTGGAAACAAAGGTAACCAGGAAGGTGCTGAATAGTTGCAGATATCGTGATAGAGGGGGTTGCCTATGGCAGCCCCTTTGTGCTATGATAGGGTGATTAATTGTGTGAATTTCCGTGAGTTTACAGGACTTGCGGAGCCAGAAAATAGAAGATCATTCAGCTTGATGTTTTAAGTCAGCAGGCGTGAGTGACAGGATGGAGATTATGGAATATACAGATACGATTGCAGCGATCGCCACGGCGATGGGAAATTCAGGAATCGGAATCGTGAGGATCAGCGGTGAGAACGCGGTTGAAGTCGCGGAAAAGGTCTTTCGGGAACCTGGAAAGAAAAAGCTTTCTGAGGCGGAGAGCCATACGATCCATTACGGATACGTTTATGACGGGGATGAGGCTGTGGATGAGGTCCTTTTGATGCTTATGCGAGGACCACGGAGCTACACAGCGGAAGATACCGTGGAGATCGATTGTCACGGCGGAATGCTGGTCACGAGACGGATCCTGGAGACAGTCTTAAAGGCCGGGGCGAGACTGGCAGAGCCGGGTGAATTTACGAAACGGGCGTTCTTAAACGGCAGGATCGACCTCTCCCAGGCGGAGGCGGTCATCGACGTGATCAACGCGAAAAATGAATATGCGCTGCAGTCCTCTGTGAGCCAGCTTCGGGGAAGTGTATCGAAGGAGATCCATGAGATCCGGGAACAGATTATCTATGAGATTGCCTTTATCGAGTCGGCGCTTGACGATCCGGAACATATTTCCCTTGACGGATACGGGGAAAAATTGCTTAAAGTTGTTCTTTCTGTGAAGAAGAAGCTTGAGAAGCTGATCTGTTCTTCCTCCAATGGACGGGTGGTTTCTGAGGGCGTAAAGACTGTTATTTTAGGAAAGCCGAATGCCGGAAAATCGTCCCTGATGAATGTTTTAGTTGGCGAGGATCGCGCCATTGTTACGGATGTGGCGGGAACGACGAGAGATATCCTTGAGGAACATATCTATCTTCAGGGAATCAGCCTGAATGTTGTGGACACTGCGGGAATCCGGGATACAGAGGACGTGGTGGAGAAGATCGGCGTCTCCCGGGCCATGGAAGAGGCGAAGAAGGCGGATCTCATCATCTACGTTGTAGATGGATCGAGGAAGCTGGATGAGAACGACTATCAGATCATGGACTTTATTAAGGAACGGAAGTCAGTGGTACTCTTAAATAAGAGCGACCTGGAGCCGGTAGTATCCGCGGATGAGGTGGAGAAGCGGTCCGGGCATAAGGTGATCGGAATCTCCGCGAAGGAGGAGACGGGAATCGACCTCCTGGAAGAGGAGATAAAGTCCTTATTCTATGAAGGTGAGATCGACTTCAACGACCAGGTTATGATCACGAATGTGCGTCATGTGAAGGCTTTAAAGGACGCTTTCGAGAGCATGTCCATGGTGGAGAACAGTATAGAGAACGGCATGCCGGAGGATTTTTATTCGATCGATCTGATGGATGCCTATGAGAAGTTAGGTCTTATTGTCGGGGAGTCTGTGGAGGATGACCTGGTGAATGAGATCTTCAGCAAGTTCTGTATGGGTAAGTAAGATTATGGTGGAAAGAAATTGGCGGATCGGAACGTTTTTTATGGGAGATTCCGCTGGGAGTATAGAAGAGACAGTAGGGAATTGACAAGAAAAGAGGAAATAAAATGCCGGTAGTAGAGGAGACATATGATATTGTAGTTGTCGGCGCGGGCCATGCGGGATGCGAGGCGGCGCTTGCGGCAGCGAGACTTGGGTTTGAGACGATCATGTTTACGGTCAGCGTGGACAGCATTGCCCTGATGCCATGCAACCCGAACGTCGGAGGAAGTTCCAAGGGACATCTTGTCCGTGAGCTGGATGCCCTCGGCGGTGAGATGGGCAAAAATATTGATAAAACGTTTATCCAGTCGAAGATGTTGAATGAATCCAAGGGACCGGCGGTCCACTCCCTGCGTGCTCAGGCGGACAAGCAGGAGTACACGAGATCCATGCGCCGCGTCCTGGAGAACACGGATCATCTGACGATCCGACAGGCGGAGGTTGCTGAGATCCTCACGGAGGAAATCCCGGGCGAGTGCGGAACCTTTAAGAAGGAGCATGAGGGGCAGCAGGAGAGCAGTTATCCGGTGAAAAAGCGGATCGTGGGTGTAAAAACCTACTCCGGCGCGGTCTATAGGTGCCGTGCGGTGGTTCTTGCTACAGGTGTTTATCTCCGTGCAAGATGTATTTACGGCGATGTGAGCAACCCGACGGGACCGAATGGTCTGCAGGCGGCGAACCATCTGACAGATTCCTTAAAGGCGAACGGAATCGAAATGTACCGTTTTAAGACGGGAACACCGGCGAGAGCGGATAAGAGAAGTATCGATTTCTCCAAAATGGAAGAGCAGTTTGGAGATAAGCGGGTTGTTCCGTTCTCATTTTCTACGGATCCGAAGTCAATACAGAAGGAACAGATCTCCTGCTGGCTGACGTATACGAATGAGAAGACCCATGAGATCATCCGGAACAACCTGGAACGTTCCCCATTATTCTCCGGTGCCATCGAGGGAACCGGTCCGAGATACTGCCCGTCCATAGAGGATAAGGTCGTAAAATTCCCGGATAAGGAGCGTCATCAGGTGTTTGTGGAGCCGGAGGGACTCTACACGAATGAGATGTACCTCGGCGGAATGTCCAGCTCCCTGCCGGAGGATGTTCAGTATGCCATGTACCGGACGGTTCCGGGACTGGAAAATATCAAAATTGTTCGAAATGCATATGCAATTGAGTATGATTGCATCAATCCGAGACAGTTAAAGGCGTCCCTGGAGTTTAAAAATATTGACGGACTGTTCTCCGGCGGCCAGTTTAACGGAAGCTCCGGATATGAGGAGGCAGCCGTTCAGGGCTTTATGGCCGGTGTGAACGCGGCGAGAAAGCTGCAGGAGAAGAGCGCGGTGGTTCTTGATCGTTCCCAGGCGTATATCGGGGTCCTTATCGATGATCTTGTGACAAAGGAAAATCATGAGCCGTACCGCATGATGACATCGAGAGCGGAGTACCGTCTGCTCCTGCGTCAGGACAATGCGGATCTCAGACTTCGCGGGATCGGACATGAGATCGGTCTTGTATCCGATGAACAGTACGAGTATGTACTTTGGAAAGAAAAGGCCATTGAGGCGGAGATCGCACGTCTCGAGAAGACGAATATCGGTGCGAACGAGAAGGTTCAGACGTTCCTGGAGGCTCATGGAAGTACGGCGTTAAAGTCCGGAAGTACACTGGCGGAGCTCATTAAGAGACCAGAATTAAATTATGGGATGCTGGCGGAGTTAGATGAAAAAAGGCCGGAGCTTCCGGCGGATGTGCGGGAACAGGTTGACATAAATCTGAAATATGACGGATATATCCGCAGACAGAAGCAGCAGGTGGCACAGTTTAAGAAGCTTGAGGGAAGAAAAATCCCGGCGGATCTCGACTATACAACGGTAAACAGTTTAAGAAGAGAGGCTGTCCAGAAGCTGAATCTCTATAAGCCGGAGAATATCGGACAGGCATCGAGAATTTCCGGCGTTTCACCGGCAGATATCTCTGTCCTGATGGTGCATTTAGAGCAGATGGGAAGGAAATAATTTGATGACAGATGAATTTGTAAAATTATTGGATCAGGGCTGCGCGGATCTTGGAATCGAGCATTCGGATCAGCAGAAAGAACAGTTTTTTAAATATTATGAGATGCTGATCGAGAAGAATAAGGTGATGAACCTCACGGCGATCACAGAGCTTTCTGATGTGATCACGAAGCATTTTGTGGACAGCCTTCTGCTTGTTCTGGCTGCGCCAGAGCTTGGGTTAAAGCTTGACGGATCCGCAGAATACAGCTGTATCGATGTGGGCACGGGTGCAGGATTTCCGGGAATTCCGTTAAAGATTGCGTTTCCGGGACTGAAGGTCACACTGCTTGATTCTTTAAATAAGAGAGTGGGATTCTTAAATGAGGTGATAGAGGCACTGGGACTTACGGATATTACGGCTGTCCATGGACGTGCCGAGGACTACGGACGCGATGCGAAATACCGGGAACAGTACGACATCTGCGTATCTAGGGCGGTGGCAAATATGTCTACCCTTTCCGAGTACTGTATCCCGTTTGTGAAAAAGGGCGGATATTTTATCCCGTATAAATCCGGAAAAGCTGACGAGGAGATTGCCCAGGCGAGATCTGCTGTGAAGAAGCTTGGCGGAGAGATGAAGGATATTATCGTAAAGGTTCTTCCGGAGACGGACGTGGAACGCACCTTTGTTCCGGTAAAGAAGATGGCGATCACAGCGAAGAAATATCCGAGAAAAGCGGGACTTCCGGGGAAGGAACCGTTAAAGTAAAAAAAGTAAAATTTAAAGAAAAATTGAGAACTTCATTATCTTTATAAATTAGGATAATGGGGTTCTTTTTTGCCATGAAGGAGATAAAAATATCACGATGTTTCACGTGAAACACTTGCGATGGAACATCGGTAGATTGATAACAGAGCAGAAATAGATAAGCTGTTGGAAAGCAATTGAAATAAATCAGGCGTCGCTGCCAGAAGAGAAGCAACGGCGCCTTTTTGTAGTTAATAGGAATGTTTCACGTGAAACATTGAAATATGGTTGTGTGAAACTAATTGAAGAACATCTGCACGGTTGCGCTGACTTCCTCTGGGTTTTCGAGCTGAGGTAGATGCCGGGTGTTGACAATGATGCTGGACTCGATTGCCGGGTTGCATTTAGTGTATTCTTTGATCGTCAGGTCGATGTCCGGTTCGGCTTCACCGCCGAGAATGTAGATGCTGTTGTCAATCTTTTCCAGAGTCTTTGTAATATTACATTTTGTGTAGTTACACTGGACGCTGGCGTAGACAGATTTCGGGGAGTCGCCAAGGTGGGCAGACTCGTGGTATTTGTCGATGTTGTGCGGATTCACATCGTACGGGTTATAGAAGTAACTCTCGGAGAAGGTCTTGGAGATTATACTTCTTGCGGATGCAAAATTGTAGAGAAGTGTTCCGATGATCGGGAGATCAAGGATAAACTTATAACATTTTGCGGATTTTCCAGGAATATGACTGCAGGAGAGGAGAGAATCCGGGTTGATGAACATCATCTGCTCAAAGAGATCC
This sequence comes from Pilosibacter fragilis, assembly GCF_032490495.1. Classification (NCBI taxonomy): domain Bacteria; kingdom Bacillati; phylum Bacillota; class Clostridia; order Eubacteriales; family Clostridiaceae; genus Pilosibacter; species Pilosibacter fragilis. Next base: position 21,007 of record NZ_JAVYJB010000015.1, read on the forward strand.
GGATTGTATCCACAGGCCATTGTCACGATCGGAGCGGACGCACCGGTGGCGACAATATTTGTGCGGCGGCCGATCTCGGATTTTACGAAATCATTTAACAGCTGCACATAGAGAAAATTCGTGTAAGTAAGGTTTGGCTTTTCGGAACGGCCACAGCCTAAAAGGTCGATGGTGTAAACCGTGTAGTATTCTTTTAAAAGCGGAATCAGGGAATCCCACTCGCAGCTGCTGGACGCATGTGTCAGGTCGTGAACGAGAAGAAGCGGCTTTCCGGTTCCTGTTTTTGTATAGTAGATATTGCCGAGTCTCCAACGATAGCAACGTGGTTCCGGCTGGGTGAGAAGATTTCTTGCAACGGCAGACATTTTGATGTATTTATTGATCAGCGCAGTTCCGACAGCCGCGCCGGCAGACAGGAGAACGGCAGTGATGATTTTGTTTTTTGCTTTCATAAATTCACCTCGAAATTAGATGATAGGGTATAGAAATATAGTGGGAATACTGTGAGAGAAGAGAAGTAGTTTTATCACTTTTCTCTAAGGTAAACCCTGATTATATTATAATATAATTGATAGAGAGATACAACAGGCGAAAGTGTGAAATGTTTCTGAAGAATATGCGTTACCGTTTGCGAAAGGCGAATAGCGATAAATATAAATGTTTCACGTGAAACATTTGCGGGGAGCAAAACAGAACACATAGAAAGGAAAAAGAAAGGCCAGAAGAAAGACCAAAAGAAACGCTAAAGGAAGACCAAAAGAAGAACCAAAAGAAGGACCAAAAAGAAACGCCAAAAGAAAAGACCAAATAAAGGGAAAAGGGTATAGTGAAAAGATAACGATAAAAATCATAATGTTTCACGTGAAACATCAATGAACCACAAGAAGAAAAATCGAGAAGAGAGTATAGTGTTTCACGTGAAACACTTGCCACATGGAACTCGGAAAATATGGCTTATAGGATTTACAAAAATGTTTCACGTGAAACATTTTTAATTTTATAGGGTAAATCAATAGGAAAATAGGAAAAATTGTGTTATACTAAGTTTCGCTAATGTTTTGATAGTAAATAGTAGAAGAAAAATAGAGAAAAGCCCGTGAAAAAACCGGATTTTATGGTAAATCTGGGCTGAATCGAGAGAGATACACGATAAAAAGAGTAGAGCTGACCTGCGGAAAGGATAGAGGTATGGGACGTATTATTGCAATTACAAATCAAAAAGGCGGTGTCGGAAAGACGACGACAGCTATCAATTTGTCGGCCTGCCTGGCTGAAGCAGGGCAGAGAGTGTTGACGGTTGACTTTGATCCGCAGGGAAACACGACAAGCGGGCTTGGATTGGAAAAAGGAAATATTGACAATACTGTATATGAACTGCTGATGGGGGAGTGCACCGTGGAAGAGTGCGTTAATCCCAGCATCCAGGAGCGACTGGATGTGATGCCGTCGGATGTTGATCTGGCGGGAGCAGAGATCGAGCTTCTTGATATGGAAGAAAAGGAGAGCATCCTCAAGAAAAATCTGGAACTGCTGGATGGAAAATATGATTTTATCATCATCGACTGCCCACCGTCCCTGAACCTTCTTACGATCAATGCGCTGACCGCGGCAAATACGGTACTTGTCCCGATCCAATGTGAATATTACGCACTGGAAGGATTAAGCCAGGTGTTAAAAACAGTAAATCTTGTTCAGAAAAAGCTGAATCCGGCACTGGAAGTAGAGGGCGTTGTGTTTACGATGTATGATTCCAGAACTAATCTGTCCCTGGAAGTTGTAGAGAACGTAAAAGAGCATCTGAATGAAAATATTTACAAGACAATTATTCCGAGAAACGTCAGACTGGCAGAAGCACCGAGCTACGGGATGCCGATTAATCTCTATGACAGCCGGTCATCAGGGGCAGAGAGCTACAGACTTTTAGCAGCGGAAGTCATCAGCAGAGGAGAGGAATTATAATGGCGAAGCGTGGTTTAGGTAAAGGTTTAGGCGCGTTCTTCGGGGAAGAAGTTACAGCTACGAAAGAGAACGCTGCGGAAAAAGTAAGCAGAAGTGAGAGAAAAGAGCACCTGATGGCAAATCAGGGAACTGCTAAAAATACAGAAAAAAATGGAACCGGGGCAGAGAGTGACAGCGGAAAAGTAGCAAAGAAAGCAGGAAATACGGCTGTAAGCACTGACGCAGCTAAAAAGAATAATTCCCGGAATGCCGGTAATTCTGAGCCGGTTGTCGTAGAAAAAGTGGTTGAGAAGATCGTTGAGAAACCGGTTGAGAAGATCGTTGAGAAAATCGTTGAGAAACCGGTCGAGAAGATCGTTGAAAAAGTGGTAGAAAAACCCGTTGAAAAGATCGTAGAAAAACCGGTAGAGCAGACACTAAAGCTTAACCTGATCGAGCCGAACAGTGAGCAGCCGCGAAAGAATTTCGACGAAGAAAGTCTTCAGGAGCTGGCGGATTCTATCAAGCAGTATGGAATTTTACAGCCGTTGATCGTCCAGAAAAAGGGCAATCACTACGAGATCATCGCCGGTGAGCGCCGTTGGCGCGCCGCAAAGCTTGCGGGGATCACGGATGTCCCGGTGCTGATCCGCGAGTATGATAAGCAGCAGACGATGGAGATCGCGCTGATCGAGAACGTCCAGCGTGCGGATCTGAATCCGATCGAGGAAGCACAGGCGTTCCAGCAGCTGATCCAGGAGTTCCATCTCACACAGGAAGAGATTGCGAACCGCGTATCCAAGAACCGCGCAACGATCACAAACAGCATGCGTCTTCTGAAGCTTGATGTCCGTGTACAGGATATGCTGGCAGACGGAAAGATCTCCAGCGGACATGCGAGAGCGCTTCTTGGTCTTGAGGAAGGCGAACGCCAGTACCAGGTTGCGGTGAAGATCACCGAGGAAAAATTAAGCGTCCGCGACGTGGAAAAGCTCGTGAAGATGATGAACCGCCCGCCGAAGGAGAAGAAGCCGGAAAAAGGACCGGATATCGATCTGATCTACCGTCAGGTGGAGGACAAATTAAAGTCCATCATGGGCACGAAGGTTGTCATCAACCAGAAAGACAAAAATAAAGGAAGAATCGAGATCGAGTATTACTCCCAGGAAGAGTTAGAGCGCTTGATCGAGCTCATGGAATCCTTGAGGGCATAACCAATCAATAATCCAGCGTAACTATTCAGTATCTTCATAGTTACACGCAAAAATCCATTCCAGATCAGCTTCGCTGATGGGATTTTTGGAAAGAAAATGCTGAAAAAGCCGACTGTATTTAGGGTTTTCTGAAATTTAGCAAAAAGCAGAAAGCAGGCATTTGCCCAAGATGAAAGCTAAATGAAAAGGAAGCTGACGAACAGGAAAAAATTGAACTAAAATCACGAAACGCACAGACACATACGGAAGGACAGAAAATAAAATATGGAAAACAGTATGTTATACAATCTTCCCATCGATCCAATGGCACTGATCATCGGATTTTCAATCCTGTCATTGGTATTATTGATCGTGGTGATCATTTGTATTGTGAAGCTCAATAAACTATACCGCAGATACGATATCTTCATGCGCGGAAAAGACGCGGAGACACTGGAAGATACGATCATGGACATGATGGATGAGATGGAGGAGCTGCAGGCGAAAGACCGGGCCAGCAAGGATGCAATGAAACAGCTGTCCAAGCAGATCAAGTCCTCATTCCAGAAATTCGGATACGTCAAGTATAACGCGTTCAAGGGCATGGGCGGCAACTTAAGCTTTGTTATTGCAATGTTGGACAACAACAACAGTGGTTTCGTACTGGATGTTGTTCACAGCCGTGAGGGCTGCTACATTTACTTAAAAGAGGTAGAGGAAGGTGCGACAGAAGTTCTCCTCGGCGGAGAAGAGCAGGAAGCGCTGGAGCAGGCCCTGGGCTATGTAAAGCGCCCGACTATGGATGAGCGCCTTGCAATAAAGGAAAAGGCCGAAAACGGCAGGAAAAAAGAGTTAAAAGGCGGCTCCGGAGAGCAGGATATCGAGGTTCCGAGCAGCGAGCGTAAGAAGAGCGAGCGCATGAAAGAACTGAGAAAACGTCAGGCAGAGCGCCGCGAGGATGAAGAAGAACGTGTAAAGCAGTATGCGGATGCATACGATGTGGAAGAGATTGAGATCGAGACAGACAACATCGAGGATTTTGATGCGATGCCGGATGATTTCAACGGCGAGGATAAAGGAGATTATTGATCCATATGCATAAATTTTTACGTGCAGCTGGTTTCAGCATGTATACAAAGAAAAAGGATATCGAAAAGCTTCTGGATCTGCTGGAACGGCAGCCGTCGATAACGAAGTGCGTCCAGGTCGATGAGGAGAGCAACGTGTGCGAAATGCGCGCGGAAGTCGCCCCGGGACTTGGAATCTCGATCGTCGGAGAGCTGAACGAAGAGGGGAATTTCGAGCGGGAATACTACTTCCCGTACCTGGAGAGCAATGTCGTCGGCTCCACGGAGGAGTGCTCCGTCCAGAGACACACGGAGAAAGAGACATACGCCGGCATGGTGGATGAGAATAGAGTTGGCATCACGCTGATCTTCTACATCCAGAATTTCCTGGATTTCCGGGAGAAAATGCTGGATAAAGAGCACCACTCCAGAATCGGAGCTGTCTGCTTTTCCGGCCTGTCCATTGACGGAAAGGTCCTTCTTCCGATCAAGAAGAGTCAGAAACAGATCCAGAAGGCAAAAGTTTCCGCAAAAGAACGCAGCAGCCTGATCGAGGCCGCAAAAAACGGGGACGAGGACGCCATGGAGACCCTGACCATCGAGGATATTGACCTCTATTCCCAGATCTCCAGAAGAGCCATGAAGGAAGATCTCTACTCCATTATCGACTCCTGCTTCATGCCCTGCGGAGTGGAGTGCGACCAGTATTCCATTATCGGAGAAATCAAAGAAGTTGAGAAAATCCGAAATATTTATACAAAAGAAGAGATTTATCGCATGAAGATCGAGAGCCATGACCTGGAATTCATGGTCTGCATCAACAGCAGGGACCTCTTAGGAGAACCGCAGCCGGGCCGCCGTTTTAAAGGACAGATCTGGATGCAGGGTACCTTAAATCTGGTACCTTACAAGGCGGGACCGATGGATCAAAAGCGATAAAAAGTATAGACAACAAACAGAATCATGGGGGTATAATAAAAACAGATTATCTCATTCGAATCAGCTTGAATTTACCAAAAAAACAAAGACTGACATGCAGTTTCCTGCGATCTCGAAGATATAGAGACAGAGGAAAATGCTTTTTTATTAAACCGGAATCCATAGAACAGGGGAGGAACTGTAGTTTATATGGAAGATTACGATATTATGACCAGAGAAGAGGCCGAAAAGAAGATGGAAGTGCTCCGGCAGATCTTCCCGATCGTCCGCCTTGTGCGTGGGTATACGGTGATGGATCTGAATGGAAAAACGGGAGCGATGGAAGGCCTGGACAAGATGGAGACAGCCCCTCCCTGCGAATGTTTTGCTTTCTGGCAGAAGAATGAACCATGCAGAAACTGCATCAGCCAGAGAATGATGGAAGAGCATGGCCAAACATCAAAGCTGGAATTTCTCGGCAGAGAGATGTACCAGGTGACGGCGAGATACGTGGAGATCGACGGCGAGCCGTATGTGATGGAGATGCTGCAGAAGCAGGACAGCCAGAACTTTATCGATGAGGACGGATGCAAAAAGCTCATAGGAAGCCTGATGAAATATAACCATATGGTCTACATGGATGCCCTCACAGGAGTCTACAACCGCCGTTATTTTGAGGATGAGATAAAAAATAAGACCAACACAGCGGGAGTCGCTGTGATCGATATGGACTATCTGAAGGTCATTAACGATACATATGGACACCGGGCGGGTGACCATGCCATTGAGATGATGGTCAACGTGATCCGACAGAATATCCGGAAGACGGACAGCCTGATCCGGTACGGCGGAGACGAATTCCTCCTGATCCTGCCAGAAATCAGCAAGGACAGCTTCAACGAAAAATTAAAAATGATCCAGGAAAAGATCCACGATACCGCTATTGCGGATTACGGAAATCTCCGCCTTTCTGTCAGCATCGGAGGTGTGATCACCCGCGACGGCGAGAGTATCGAGGAGGCAGTTCTCAGGGCCGACCGCCTGATGTATTTCGCGAAAGACCAGAAAAACATGGTTATCACGGAGGAAAAGACCGAGTATCTGGACGAGACGATGCAGGAATATTTAAGGACACAGACCATCAAGCCGAAGATCCTCATCGTCGACGATTCCGATATGAACCGCGAGCTCCTGACAGAGATCCTGAAACAGGATTATGAGATCCTGGAGGCAGAAAACGGCGAAGCTGCCTTAAAGATGCTGGAGCAGTATGGAACAGGTAGCGCCCTTGTGATGCTGGACCTTGTGATGCCGAAGATGGATGGATTCCAGGTCCTGACGGTGATGAATGAGAGACGCCTGCTGGAGGATATTCCGGTCATCATGATCTCCAGCGAGGACTCCGGGAAATATATCAGTGAAGCTTACGGATTCGGTGTCAGCGACTATATCAGGAGACCATTTGACGCGAGAGTCGTATACCAGCGCGTGTTAAATACGATCAAGCTGTACTCCAAACAGCGCCGCCAGCTCCGCCTTGTAACATCCCAGATCCGGGAAAAAGAGCGCAGCAACCGTATTATGATCGGTATTTTAAGCCAGATTGTTGAATTCCGAAACAGCGAGAGCGGACCACATGTCATTCACCTGAATATCGTATCGAGACTGCTTTTAGAGCAGCTGATCAAAAAGAAAAACAAATACCATCTTTCCTGGCAGGAGATCGGTCTGATCGCTACGGCGTCGGCGCTCCATGACATCGGAAAGATCAATATCGATGAGAAGATATTAAACAAACCTGGTAAATTAACAAAAGAGGAATTTGAGATCATGAAGACCCACACGACCATTGGTGCGGCCATGATCGGAAACGTTGATCTGTACCACAGTGAGCGCCTTGTACAGCTTGCTTACGAGATCTGCAGATGGCACCATGAGCGCTGGGACGGAAAGGGTTATCCGGATGGCTTGAAGGGAGACGAGATCCCGATCTCCGCCCAAGTCGTATCCGTGGCGGACGTCTACGATGCCCTGGTCAGCGAGCGTGTCTACAAAAAAGCATATCCGCATGAGGTAGCGATCCAGATGATCTTAAACGGAGAATGCGGGAACTTCAACCCATTGATTTTAGAGTGTATGCTGGATATCCAGGATGAGATCCGCCGGAAGATCAGCGTTACGAGCACGGAGGACTTCGTAAGGGACGCGGATGCGCAGGAAAACATGGATATTGCCAACATGCAGTTAAATCCGCTGATGATGGAGTAAAAAAGTAACTGGCCGGATACTGAGAAGCAGATCCAGCCGGAGCAGGGCAGGTGGCAAGTGTGAAAAAAACAACTTTGTTAAAAAATTATCGGGGGGGGGTATTCCAATGAATATAGCCCAGGAAATTTATGAATCTATCCAGGAATTATATCAGGAGATCATCAAAGTTGACCTGAAGACGGGAAAAGCGACAATCCTCCACAGCATCACGGATCCTTCAGACCGCGGAAAAGAATGTATCTGGGACAGCCAGTTAGAGAAATACATGAAAAATAAGATCCAACCGTCGGATCACGAGAGGATGAGAGACAACTTTTGCCTGCGGCATCTGAGAAATGAATGCGAAAAGGGCAAAGGTCTGTTCTCCAACAACTTTTCGACGATGAACGGGAAACTGCCGGATAACCATGTTACGGTGCTGGCGTTCGCGCCGGGAAACGACAGTCAGGAAAAGGTTTATATCCTGCTGCGCAAGGCCGGACAGGAATACTTTATGTGGTCCATCGCGAATCAGTATGTATCATCGACCTGCGATTATTTTATTTATCTGGACGCGAAGCATAACAGCTACCAGATGTTCAGCAGCCGGGCGGGAACCCCGCTTCCTCCGGTGATATGCAATGATTACGAAGGATCCAAGATCGAATACGTGAGGAAATATGTGGTGGAGGAAGATCAGGAGATGGTGATGCGTGAGATGCAGATATCCCGGATCCAGGAGGTCCTGGAACACAACGAGGTCCACAGCTTCACCTGCGGGATTATGGAGCACGGAGGCTACAAGAGAAAGCGCCTGGACTACCGCTATTACGATAAAGAATGCCAGATGATCCTGTTCTCCAGGACAGACGTGACGAACGTCTATCTCGAGGAGCAGAAGAAGAGCCAGAGGATGGAGGAGCTGCTCTTAAAAGCCCAGACAGACCCACTCACGAAGATCTGCAACTTCCAGGCGACCTTTGACGCCATCAGCGAGAAGCTGACGGATACGGATGACAATTACGCGTTCTGCTTCGTGGATCTCGACAATTTCAAACAGATCAACGATACCATGGGTCATCTGGCCGGGGATGAGGTCCTTCGCCAGGTGGCGGACGTTTTAAAGGACGTGGCGGGCCCGGAGAATCTCGTGGGCCGTGTCGGCGGGGACGAGTTTGTCGTATTTGTAAAGACGGAGCAGGACCGCGCCAGGGAGACCGCGGAAAAGATCCTCGCGGGGATCCAGAACATTACCGTAGAAGGAAGAAACAGTACAAGGATCTCCGGCAGTGTCGGGATCGCCATTGCGCCGCGGGACGGCAGAGACTATTACGCCCTCTTAAAACGGGCGGATGCCTGTCTCTACCAGGCAAAATCAGAAGGAAAAGATCGCTGGTACGGCGAGAAGGAAGGACAGGAGAATATATAAAGAAACGCCCCAGGGCAGCCGGGAAAGCTGCTCTGGGGCGTTTTTGCGGTGCGTTACAGATCATACCGCATCCGGAAGCGTTCCAGAAGCGTCAGATTCTTACGGCTGGACCGGATCATCGTCAGGAACCGGTATAGGAGCCGCAGCTCATATTCCTTCAGCTCCTCACCACCGTAATAGTATTTCTCCATCAGCTCATTCACACGGGTGTAAAGTCCCGGCTCGTAATCCAGAAGGATCCTGGAGAGCCGCGCTTCCGTCTCGCCGCAGTTCCAGAATGCCTAAAAGCCGCCGCTCCGTGATCAGATGGCGGAATTCCAGGAGGACGATGCCGATTCCCTTGAAAAGGAGAACGACCAGCAGGATGCCCCACAGGATGTTTACGGCGGTCTTTAACTGGTCGATGACCTCGGAGTCCGGACGTTTTCCGGCGTGCAGGGAATCCGGGGCATCCACTTCCTCGCCGCTGTCCTCCAGAGCCGCTGTCCTCTGGATATCACCGGGAACCTGTGCCATCTGTAAGAGCGCGTAGGTATCATAATAGAATCCGGGTGTCACATCCACCGGGATCCAGCCCATGCCGTCCATGTAGACCTCTACCCACGCGTGGGCATCGGAGAAGGTGAGCTGTACATCCCTGCCGCCCGCGGCCTCGATAGCGCGGCTGCTTAAAAAGTAACCTTCCGCGTAACGCGCCGGGATATCGCAAGGACATCAAGTCCCTCCGGCGCGGAAGACAGCCGCTGCAGAAAAGCGGCATAGCAGTTATTATCATGGGTCGGATCCCAGCCTGCGGAGGCAGAGACGGTAAGCCCGTCCGGGACAGGAACACGGTCCAACGGATAAAAGACATAACGCCCCGGTCCTGCCGGAGTAAACCAGTTCCCAAGCGGTTCGCCGCCTTCAGCCAGGGAAGATGGAATTCAGGGTATCGGGGCTGCCCCATTCATCCTTGTGATCAAGATAATACTGCTGCATCTGATTAAAAAAGCAGATGCCATCCCCGGCCTTTTCCTCAATTGTCTTCTTAAACAGGTTCCAGATCTGGTCTGCCAGGTGGTAGAGGTCGAATGGCTTATTTTCAAGCTCGATCTTACCGACCTCAATCCGGGACATATCGAGAACTTCGTTGATAACGGTCAGAAGGAACTCGGAAAGCTGCTCTGCCTTCACGATATAGTCCTCGGTGCTGTGCCCGTGAAGCTGGCGGTGCGCCAGGTTCAGCATACCGATAATTCCGTTTAACGGAGTACGGATCTCATGGGACATCTCTGAGAGGTAAGCGGATTTCGACTGGCTTACGTTCTCGGCGGCCTCGAGATCTGCCCGCATCTCATCAAGCTGTCTCTTTTCCTCCGTGATATCCCGGAAGTGGAACAGGTCTATCCCGTCTTTCCTTGTCACAGAAAGGCGGTAGCAGGCATCCATCCCGAGCGGTTCGATATCCATCAGGATCGGATGTTTTCCGTCCCACGCGTTATATTCTTTCCGAAGCCGCTTTGCCTGTTCCTCAGGAAGCTTCGGGGCAAGGCAGAGAACGTCGTTCTTAAAATGTTCCTTCGTAAGACCGAACTGCCGTTCAAAATCCTTTGTCACATAGAGTGGAAAAAGGTCCGAAGGGCGGAGAAGAAAACAGGGGTCATCCACGAGGTCAAACCCGTTAAGACTCCCCTTGTCGTCAAGACTTGTTAAAATTTAACCTGCGCCAGGACAGACGCAGATGAAGAAAAACGATCAGCAGGCACGCCGCGACCAGCAATTCTGCAAAAAAACAGAAATATCAATACCTTGTGTTCCCCCAGCCACGCGAGCTGAAACGCAATCTTTTCCATATTCTATCCCCAATGTAAATTTGTAGCCGGTTACTTCCGATCCGCCGTCATTGCCTACTGCGGATCGAGCTTTTCAATCGCCTGGATCGTGCGGTCATATTCCTCATGGACGCGTGCGAAAAGTGATTTGCTCTCATCGTCCAGAGTATTGTTTCCGCGGAGCTTTTCGGTCAGATCGGAGCTGGCATCAAATAAAGCAGTAAATCCGAGGTTCAGGCAGATCCCCTTCAAAGTGTGGGATGCGCGGAACGCCTCCGCGCCGTCACCGCTCTCAATCGCGGCCTGCAGCTGCCCAAAACTCGGATCATTTAAAAATTTCAACGCGAACTTCCTGACAAGACTCTCCGAAACGAGTCTCCCGGTAACTCCCTCATAATCGCCGCACATCATTTCGTAGCATTCTCTTAATGTCATATGTATGGTCCCCTTTTGCAAGTGTGTTGTTTCATATATTTATATATAGATGGTTTTATTATAACTTTCAAAGGATAAAACTTCAACCGGATAATGGGGGGATCAGGGTTGTTTCATGAAGACCATGTGCCAACGATTCCTGCTTTCAGCAGTCTCGATCATGCTACATACACCGCTGAAGTGCATTGGTATACTTGCTTACTCTGAAAAAAAGTGCAAATTATCCCTATCTCCTTTACAGTACCTTTTTTCAGAGGTATTCTTTATACATAGTCAATACAGACCGGCTATGCCTTTAAACACATACTGTTCCCGCAAATCTGCATTGTCACAAAAACAGTCCATCATCTCTGTCATTATATTTGTGATACCTGTCTCGTGCATTGCCAGGCGCAGGATGTTATATGCATATTTTCTGATGAGCGCCAGATTATTTCGGGATTTTTTGGCAGGTGAGCGATCTTCCCTGAATGTGTTGTCCAACACATGATGGAGCCGGTTCTCTATTGACCAGTGCATTCTTTTTATGCTGCCCAGTTCCTCTGCGGTAAGAATAAGGTCTGATATCAGTGCGGTACACGGAATATCCTTTCCGGCCCCTTCTTCCGCATTACAGGTTCTGGAATTTCGCCTTTTTTCTTTTTAGCAGCTTCCGCTTCCAGTTTGTCCATGAACGTATGGATCTCCTCATAAGCCTCTGGTTGGTTTTTCTTTACGGTAAGCACAAAATGTCCTTCCTGTTCATGGATCTGTTCCATGATTGCGGTCTGCGTTCCAATCGCATCAATCGTTATGATACTTCCACTGATATCCAGAAGATTCAATAATTCAGGAATCATCGCAATCTCATTCGTCTTTGAATCTACAGGAAGCTGTGCAGGCAGCAATCCCCGGACAGTTTCCACTACATTCAAAATCATTGGAGTTGCCGCACATTTTGTCTTTTCCGTTGCGCCGCAGAGTGCTTTCCCGTCAATCGCAAGATGGGTATTCTTCGAGTCCACGATCTCTCCAATCCATTCCATAAAAGCACACAAGGCTAATTCCTCATCAATTCCGCTCAGCATCCGACTAATCGTGGAAGGCGAGGCGATCCCGTATTTCAATTCCATATGTTTCCGCAGCCATTCCAGGTTGTTCTTGCACCAGTTAAGACTCCTGCGGATCGTTGTCCTGCCACAAAGAAATCCGATTGTGACACATACCAGCATTTCTGCCAGATCGTGTCTTTTCTCTCTGTCGCATCGATAATCCGGGATCTGCCTGAAATAATGAATCAGTTTTTCTGTCAGAAATGGTTTTTCAGCACATTTCCAGAGCCACCTGTATTTTCTCCAGAAGTTCCTGCTGTTCCTCATTCACTTTTGAAATGATTTCCGTTTTATCCAGACATACTAAATAGATGGTCTCTAACTTGCGCAGTTCTTCCAGACCCACGCCCCATTTTTTATATATTCTGCGGGACAGGGACGATATTTGAGCTGCAAACTGATAACGAAAATCTGATTCGTTTTTCATCGTTCGTTTTTTCTGGATATAAGAAGTTGGAGATTGCCTTAAAAGAATAATGGAGAGCACATCTTCCCAATCATCCCCTAAGGGTTTTTTCCAGTCATCCGGGCACAATTCCCAGACAGCTTTTGAAAACCCGTATTCCCATACTTCTGCATCTGTTAAAGATACCTTCCTTTTGTTGCTTTGTATTACCCCCTCCGGAGTAATAATGCCGATATAAGTATCGACTGGCTGCGGATATTTTTTTCCTTTTACACGCCGGGATGTTCTTTTATAAAGATAATAAGAATCCCCCTTTTTTTCACGGTAGTCCCTTTTACGCGATGTTTTTGAACCCATTCCGGATATTTTTTCTCAGTTACTGGCATAATGCCCTCCCTTCCGTATAGATATAGCATACCTATACTGTATAGACGTTATACCTCTACTTGAACAAAAAGTCGAGGGTTATACACGCTTATGTATAGCATGTATAACCCTCGATGAAATCTGACCTTTTTAGACTTTTAAAATATCTTCATGAAACAACCCTGTGGGGGGATTTCCAAGAATATCCGGCAAAAGATTACTATACACGGTTCCTGAATTGAAACATCAGCCAAAACTCACAAATCACAGATCAGAGGAACACGGAGGCGAAAAAACATTGGTCCGCATACCGGAACGTGACGACCCCGTGATAATGTTCCGCGATCGAGCGGACCGAGGCGGTTCCGGTTCCAAACCCGTCATGCTTCGTCGAGAGAAAACGTCCGTTTTCCTCCACCGGGGCGGAGGAGCAGGAATTATCGACCGTCAGGGCAAGGTGGCTGTTCTCCTCCTTCGCGCGGAGCCGGATAAACGGGTTGCTGCCGGTATATTCCCGGCAGGCATCTAGGGCATTTTCGAGAAGATTCCCGAGGACCGAGCAGAACTCTGCCTCATTCATGGAAAGCTTCTGCGGGACTGCCATGCTGACGGAAATATCGACACCGGATTTCCTCGCCTCATCGACATAATAGTTGACCATCGTATTTACCGCGTAATTCTCGCACCAGGTACAGAACGTATCCGGCGGGAGCATCTGACGGTACTGTGCAATGTACGCCTTCAGCTCCTCCGTCTTCCCGCTGTTTAAATAGTGGTCGATCACATTCAGGTGCTGGCGGAGATCATGTCTCGCCTGTCGGACGCTCTCGATGTGACGGCTTAACTGCTGGTACTGTGCCTTCTGCATTGCAAGAAGCGTCTCCTGGTGGGCGGCCCGCTCCTTTATGGAAAGGGGGTGTGGCGATATGGAAAAACAGATGAGTATGAAGAAAAGCAGACGATTACCTGGAATGATATTTCTTCTTGCATTGCTGATGACGATCATGATTCCGTTTGCGGCATTTGCGGAAGAGTTCAGCTGTACTGTAAACCTTCCGGTGAAGGTACAGATAGATGGAAAGAACCCGCCGTCACTGGACTATAAGTTCAAGATCGAGGCGGAAAACAATGCGCCGCTTCCGGAGGTGACTGAGGTCACCGTGAATGCTGCAGAAACCGGAACAGTGGAATTCGGCCCGATCACTTACAAGCGCCCGGGCAACTACATCTACCGCATTACGCAGATTACGGATAATCGGTTGAATCTCACTTATGACAGCCGTACCTATGCTGTGACGGTTCAGATTTTAAGAAGCGAGGACAATACGCTTCATGCGGAGATCGTTGCCAGCACAGGAAGCGCAGACGGCAGCAAGGCCAGCGAGATCGTATTTGCGAACAAATATAGCAGACCGAGCTCCGGCGGAAGCGGCAGTGATGACAATTATGATCCGAGTCCTAGACCACCGCGTAAACCAGACGGTAACTCTAACGGCTCTCCGACACCGGTCAACGCGCCGAGCGCTGTTTCACCGGCTGAGAACACAAAGATTACTCCGCCAAACCCGGAATTCCCGGAGGCAAGTTCTGTAGCTGACGCACAGAACACAAGAAAACTCTCTGCCGGAAACCCGGCAACCGGTGACACCACGCACAGAGTCCTCTGGATCATGTTGAGCGTTGGTTCCGGTGTTCTTCTCCTCGCATTGATCCTGTGGAAACGCAGATCGGACGGGGCGGAAGAGAAGTAAATTTCAGATCAGAACAGATGGCTTCCACCGTGCGGGAGAGATCCTGCAGGGTGGGAGCTTTTTTGTGGATGTTTTTTCATGTCAGATATTGACAAAATGGCGACATATGGTAAAATGATAGCCAGTTGCGACTTACGATGATTCATCAAGAGTGTTGTTTTGCTATACAAAAACAACACTCTTTTATTTTTACCCGAGGCCTCAGGAAACCTCTTGAACTGCCTCTTAAAATTACAAACCGAAAATTAAAAAGAATCCTTGAAGAGGATTGTAAAAAATTCATAAACCGGCAAAGCAGTCGAAAGGCTGTGACGCAAAGCTATAGGGCCTGTAAAATGGCAGCCAGTTGCACTTTGAAGAGTATTGTAAAATGCGCTTTAGGTGCCTTTACAATACTCTTCTTGTTTGGATTTTTTTCATGAATCAATGAGGATTTTTTTTATGAAAAAAGGTATCGTTTTAAAGCTTGCAATGTTTGTTGCAGCTTTTGCAATCAGCACATTTGCTCCGTCTATGACCGCAGCAGCAGCTTCCTATGATGATGAGTTCGTAGCTCTGATCAACCAGAAGCGTGCAGCAAATGGTCTTCAGCCGGTTTCTTTAAATAGCACTCTTGACAATGCAGCAGAGACAAGAGCAGAAGTGCTCACAGAGAAGTTTTCCTACAAGCGTCCGGATGGCCGCCGCGAATTCACAGTTCTCGATGACAACAATATCGCAGATAATTTTGTTGGTGAGTGCTACAGCGCAGGTCAGGCAACACCGAAGGAAGCTCTTGATAACATGATGCAGTATGACTTCTTCGAGAAGAAGTCATGAGCGAAGACGCTAAGACAGTTGGCGTTGGTCACTACAACGGTGGTGAGTATGGCGATTACTGGGACGTTCTTTTTACAGCCCCGGCAGCAACAGATAGAGCAGAATTCGCACAGGAAGTACTTGATCTCGTAAACGTACAGCGTGCCAACAACGGCCTTAGCCCAGTCGTTCTTGGTGATGAGAAATTAAACGCAGCTGCTCAGCAGCGTGCCGTTGAGATCGCAACCGTTACTTCCCATACACGTCCAGATGGAACAAGCTGCTTTACAGTCCTCGATGACTTCAATGTAACGGATGAAGCTACAGGCGAGAACGCAGCATGGGGACAGGTAACTCCGGAAGAGGTCGTTAACGACTGGATGAATTCCGAAGGACACCGCGCAAACATTTTAAATCCAGACGCTCACAAGATGGGCTTTGGATACTACAGCGACAACAGCTCCGAGTGGGGCCGCCAGTGGATTCAGATCTTCACAGAGTAATCTGTTTTAGATAAAAAAATTTCTTCTTCATACATTTATATTTAAATTTTCTGCCATCACCAGAAAAAACTCTTACCGCACGATCCCAGCAAATCGTGCGGTAATTTTTTACCCCTCCTTGACTTTCCAACGTCTGTTTGGTAAGATATATATCGTAGTTTTTCAAAGACTACATGTCCCAGTAGCTCAGTTGGATAGAGCACATGCCGTCTAAGAAGTAACCATAGTTAAAGCCGTGGAACTTAAAAAGGTGGTAACAAAGAGTCCGATTTGAACAATGGCATATAGAAATGTCGAAATAAGAAATCAGATGATTCATCACGAAAGTGATTGAGTTCATAAAGTTGGTTGCCGTGACCGAAAAGGCTGAAAAAGCCCGAAAATACGGCATTTGTTCCCATAGTTAAATGGATATAACAAGCGTCTCCTAAGGTTGCGTTACAACGGTCACCTCAAAAAAACTAAATAAGGGATTGCAGTTCGATTTTGATCGGGCTATAATCATATATCAGACACGTCCATATAGCTCAGCTGGATAGAGCACACGCCTCCTAAGGTTATGCTCTACCTGCCGCTTTACGGGGAAAAGTGATCGTTGCCAGTCTCAATTTAATATAAGTCTCTGTAGCTCAGCAGGATAGAGCGTTCGCCTCCTAAGCGAAAGGCCGTGGGTTCGAATCCCGCCAGGGACGCCAGCAAACACGCCGAAAACCTTTGATTTATCAGGGTTTTCGGCTTTTCTTATTTCTGCGGCTTTTGTGGATTTTTTGCAAAAAACCTTGGTTTGCTAACATTTGCTAACGAGATTTGGCCTTTTGCTAAGAAAGGCGGTAAGTCAGAGGTTCGATTTTTACCAAAGGAACTTGCAAACATTTGTTAGCAGAAATTAGAGGAAGTTGCAAACAAAATCGCGAATTTGCTAACATCGCTCAAAAATGCTTTCAGAACCTTGCTAACAAAAAAAGTGTTTGGTCACTGTGCAAAGTGGTTCAAACGAAGAAAACCTCTCACAAAGTGAGAGGCGTTCTTCTGAGGGAGGGACTTTATAAAGCTTTTGCCAGCTGCTTGAGCAGTGCGGCAGTTTCGGGATTTTTAAGCAGTTCCAGTATCTTTGCTGCATCACTTTCATCACTTTCAGTGACGGCAGTATCCGCAGTTTTAGGCTCTGTATCTTCAATGGGATCAGGAGTCTTAGAGGAATAAAAAGCTTCCTCCAATCGCTGAGCGTTTATGCACCGATCCTCGTCGATGATGTGAGAATAGACATCCGCAACCATTTTAACCTGAGCATGACCGGAGTCGCCCTGGACTGATTTCATATCGCCGCCATTGAGTTTCAGCTTGTAGGTGATGCTGGAGTGGCGGAGAGAATGGAACACAACATGAGGCAGTCCGTTTTCTTTGATAAGTTTATTGAAAGCACGGTTAATCACCTGACTTTCCATCGGACGGCCATTGCTGGAGCAAAAGACCAGGTTATTGTCGATGTATTCATCTCCAAACAGATCCATCAGCTCATCAATTTCTTTTTTTCTTTCTACCAGCATATAGGCAACTGTTTTCGGCAGGTACACGCGGCGAATACTGGTTTTGGTTTTAGGCTCTTTCAGGACCAGAGCAGTATGGGTACTGGCTATGCAAGGTGGAAACTTCTTAATAACACCTTTGTCGCTCAAATCGTCCAATGCACCTCGTGTAACCCGTTGCAGCTCTTTGTTGACGAATATATAAGCTGAACCATTTTCTATGCTCTGTGGTGCAATATCAATGCAGTCCCAGGTAAGGCCAAGCATTTCGCCAATGCGTAAAGAGCAGGAGAACGCCAGATTTAAGGCAAGGGAGAGGATAGGATCATCACAGACTTCCATCGCCTTGCTCAGCGTTTCGGCAGTCCATATATCCCGTTCTTTATGTTCTTCTTTGGGAAGTGTCGCATTCAGAACAGGGTTACGGCTGATTAGTTCCCAACGCACCGCCTGATTAAAGGCACTGCGAAGTAGCTTGTGAATTTCTCTTACTGTATGCGGGGTCAGATATTCGCTTGTGGGTTTGCGGTTGTTGACGCTTACCGTTTTCACAGAGAGCAGATCGCGGTAATACTTATCCATCATCCTTGGAGTGATGTCGGATAGTAACATATCTCCGATAATAGGAGTTATGTAGTTTCTCGCCAAACCACGGCGGCTTTCATATGTTGACATTGCCCAGGTATTTACACCATAGATGGACATATATTCATCGAGCAGATCGTTCAGGGTCTTTGCCGTAGGAATAAAGAAGGTTCCAGAGTCCTGCTCATACTCAATTTGCTTTTTTCGTTTTTTTGCTTCTGCATTTGTGCTGAAGGTTTCCCAACGCTGTCTGCGTTTTCCGTTTTCATCTGTGTAATCATACACCACAGAATATTTGCTTTTACGCTTCACGATAGATGCCATTTTCATTGCTCCTTTCTGAGATTTTCACATAATGAGTTTGCTTTTGATACCAGGCTTCAAAACTGCTGGTAATGATACGAATTCTTCGATCAATCAAGGTCGTCTCAAAATAGCCCCTTTTAACAAGGTCATAAGCTGTGCCAGATTTCAGCCCCAAAAGATCCGCCATTTCCGGTACTGACATCGTAGTATGCCGCCATTTCTCTCCGGGCGGTGTACCATCCACTTTTTTATAGTGGAACTGGCCGGCATACCAATCTTCAAAGCTATCCAGCATAACTCTCATTCGTCCGGCCACTTGAATTGTTTTGAAATAGTTCTTTTTAACCAACCAGTAGGATTCTACTTTACCAAGCCCAAGCATTTTGCCCATCTCTGGTACAGACATACTGGTCTTTACTCTTTGTTTCTGCATGGCTTTTGCCTCCTCTATAAAGTTTTTCTTGCTATGGCCTCATTGTAAGAGAAAGCAGAAAAAAAGTTAAGGATGTCGATTTGGAGATCGGCATCCTTGACAAATCATTCATCTGTGTGATCCAGCCAGTCATCAAAGCTCTTTTTGGAAATGCGGATATGACCGCCGACTCTGACGCTGTGGAATACACCTTGTTTTACCAGATTATATGCTGTGGGACGACTGATACCCAGAATGTCCTGAATCTCATCGACCGTATAGGTTCTTTTGTCATAGCTGACAGGATTTTGTTCATTAAAGCGGTTCAATTCCGCAATTCTTGCTTCAAACATAAAAACGCCTCCTTTATCCGGTAAGTGGCCTTACGGAGCCTCCATTTCCTCCGGAATATGAATATCTAAACTAACTTGCAGAGCATCATCAATCGCTCTCATTTCTTCGCGAGATACGCGCCCAATGTACGATAAAACACGCCTTTTATCAATCGTTTTGATTTGCTCCAGCAGAACAACAGATTTCAGTCCAAGCTCTGGAACGCTCTCCAGTGCATAGTGTGTGGGCAGCTCCTTTTTCTTAATCCATTTACTGGTGAGCGGAGCCACGATCAAAGTGGGGCAGAAAAAATTCCCCACATTGTTTTGAAGAACCAGGACAGGACGGGTGCCGCCTTGCTCTGATCCAAAATAAGGGTTCAAATTGGCATAATATAAATCCCCACGCTTATAAATCCAATCTTCTTTCATGTTCATCCTCCTATGTTTTGAGATTTGATTATGTAAAAAGGAGGCTCTGCAAATTACAGAGTCTCCTTCAATTTAGCGCCTGTTTTATCCCTTACTTGTCCACGACACCCCAGGGATTTGGGTAATCATTAAGCCGCAGGTGGCTGGCCTGCTTCTCAGGAATTTCACCTCCACTTCGTTTGGTCTTACCCATGGCCTGCGACGGTTGTTATCACGCTCGGACTATGGCTGTAAGAGAGCTTTCCTCCTTGTTATGCCATGACCGGATGCCATCCGATGTATTCCAGCCTGATATATTTCTGATAAACCGCAAACTCATCTATACAGCAAAAATGGGTTGGCCTGTTATGTGAGTGGCAGCTCTCAGAAAATATACCGCTGATGTAGCGGCTATTACGCCCAAAGAGGATCAAACTTAATGATTCGTATATGAGGTTGTCAAGGTGCAAGTGAAAGGATTTCCCTCTCACTTGCTACTGCCACTTTTTTTAGAAATCTATAACCAACTTTTTTATTTTTTCTTCAATTTTTTTCAGACGCTTATGAGCTGCGGGCTGACTAATGCCATATCTTTTGGCTAATTGCAGTGTACTTGGCTTTTCCATGCCGTAATAATCCAAGATAAAAGAGCGTTCTTTCTGACTCAGCTGCTGCAAGGCACGGTGCAGATCGGCCATAAGAAGATTACAAATTGCTTGTTCCGCAGTATCAACAGATTCATCCACAAA
Organism: Pilosibacter fragilis; assembly: GCF_032490495.1. Classification (NCBI taxonomy): domain Bacteria; kingdom Bacillati; phylum Bacillota; class Clostridia; order Eubacteriales; family Clostridiaceae; genus Pilosibacter; species Pilosibacter fragilis. The sequence goes on from NZ_JAVYJB010000015.1 coordinate 41,281, forward strand.
CAAATCTGTATCCTGATAACCTTCCTCTGTGCCGTCACGATCTCCCACATGAGAAGCCGGGAATATAGAACGACTTTTCTCATGTTCCTGGAGATAGCGGCTGTGGCGGTCCTCCTGTTGGTATTTTTCAAAATCTTTGCGAGAACATTCCATGATAATGCGGTCATCTTCATCACGGAACATTTTGACCGTTTCAACAAAAAAGCGCCCAGTAAAGCAACCATTGCGGCGTGCCTTACTGAACGCTGAAAAACTGATTTCCTCCCATTCTTGTGGGCTGTTATTTTTCCAAATGAATACTCTCGTCATATCCTTTCCTCCGTTCAAATTTTTGGTAGTCAGCGAATTTGAACGGTGTCATGGATATTTTGCTATGTACGCCTCCCAGCGCATACCGGCCTCCTAATACCGGGCAAAGAAAAAGGCCGGAAGTGTTTTCACCTCCAGCCATGTTCCTGCCGCCATATTGCAGCAGGAATGAAAAAAGCCCGGTTAATGCCGGGCCTTATGTAGAAAAGTATTCAATTTAGCGCATTCCTGCCACTATACCAAGTATAGCAGGTCGGAAGTCGGAAGGGAGTAGGGATTAGGTCGGGGATTTGTCGGGATTTAGTCGGAATTTAGTCGGGGCAGCTCCTCCAGGACTTCTGGAATAGAATATCCAAACAAGCAAACAGAAAATAAATAGATGGCTTCTCGTTTTCGGTCATAAAAGACACTGCGCTCTATATTTAGTTCTTCCAGCAATTCTTTCTCTGTGCTGTTGAACCGATAGATGAATTGCTTAGTCAAAATTTCATAGTAAAGTTCTCCTCGATCCGGATACCGTTTCAGACGAAGGAGTGCACGGTCAATAATATTGACCAGCATTTGATTTTGAACAAGGCAGCAAACTTTTTCTTCAAAGGCTTGCAGTTCAATATCTGGTGCAAAATTTTCAAGATAGCAGAGGCCAGACTCTATATCTTGTTCTCCCATAATCCAAGCAGTTTCTTGTAATTCTTCTGCCCGTTCACTCAGAACCCAGACTACATCACGGTAAATCTTTAGAATCAGCTTACTTCTATGAAACGCAGCGTCGCTGTTAAGCCCCAAAGCTGTTAGCCTGCTGTTACATTTTTGGATTGTTGTACTTTCTTTTCTCATAGAACATCCCTCCTTGTTCGCAATATTGCGAACATATTAGGTACAAAATAGCATAGCAGAGGAGAGTGAGAGAGGGCAGTGCCTCCCTCTATTCCCCCATTTGGTTATATCAGGTTTCTGGATTTTAGACGAATCTGCATTGCTTGCTTGGAAACCTCAAAAATATTTGCCATTTCAGCAATGAGCTGTTCATCTGTCCGGCCTATTCTAAGCCGGTAAAAACATTTTTTGATCTGCGGTAAAGGCATCAGCAGAGCAGAGGCCAGGGTATCCGCCTGACGCTCAATTATGCCATGACTTTCGTCGGAAGAAACATTTCCGTTATAAGCAGCAACATCTCCAGTACCGGAGTATAACTTCTTATGTAGTACCCAATGAGCCAGCTCATGGGCACAGGTAAAACGGAGCCGCCCTAATTTTGATGGATCACAAAGCCGTTCATCAATTAAGATTGTACCGGCTCTTACTGCAATCATTCGATACTGTCTCTGTATCTGGTCATATAAAACAACGGCACCGTCATCGAAAATTGTTTCCCCTAATATCTTGGGGTTTTTTCTTAGTGTATGAAACTCCAGGATTAGATCAAACTTTGTCTCGATAATGGTTTCGATTGGCACAGAACATGGTTGCCCGGATAGCAGAGAGGGATCATATTCCATCAGGATTTTTCGCCCTACCGCCTCGATTGCTTCTGTACGGATTTGTGGAATTGACAAAGCTCTCCCCCCTATCGTTTACGCTCCTTTAGCATTTTCATAAATGTCTGCCATTCTTCATCGGTAGCGTCTACTTCTTTTGCCACACGCAAGGCTGCCCGAACAATATCTTTTTCCATGATATAGTCTGGCAAATCAGCAGATACTGTATTGCGTGATTTTGCAGCCAGATCCAAAAGCAACTCATGTTCTGATTTATCCAAATTCAGAAAGGCGGAGATGCGTTCCACAAAATCTCCATTGGGTGCAGGACGGCGGCTTTGTTCAATATCACACAGATAGCCGTAAGCAATATTCAAATGCTTGGCTGTATCGCGTAAATTGAATTTGTGCGCCTTGCGTTTCTCGGCTATAAATGATCCAAAAGTTATATTGCCCACAGCATTCACCTCTCATTTGTTCGACGAACTGCGAACATCTTGCTTATATTGTATATCGAACATCTGTTCACTTCAAGGATAAAAATTTCATTTGAAAAGAGGTGTTAAAAATCAATAACACCTCTTTTGCGCTATATAAATTCCTGAGCGATTTGCTGCATTTCTGTAATGCACTCTTTTGGGGATAGAATCTTTATTTTCCCCTTGAATTTGAATATCCAGCCATAAAAAGTTCCACTGGGGTTCACTTCAATTTTTGCTGTGAAGTGCGCGTCATTATATCTCTCAACAGGGACATCTTCTCCGTAATGGTCTATGATTACACGCATCAGTTCGTTTTCACATAGCAGGGTTACTTCCTTCGATGACTCTGATGTAAACATATCAACCATTTTGTTTGTATAGGAGGCTACATCAAATCCCTCTACTGGCATAAAGCAAGTTTCAAGGGTTTCTACGCTTGTTAGCCGATCTACACGGAAGTGAGCAATTTTCTGATGCTTCAGAGAAAATCCAATCAGATAATAGTGGTCATTTTTCCATTCAAGCGCATAAGGATTTACGACATAATAATATCCATCATGCTTCAAGATTTTCTTTTTTTCCTGAGTATATTCATAGTATTGGAACCGAATTTGCTGATGGTTTCCAATCGCTGTTTGGATATTGTCAATGATGTAGTAAACCTTTTCATTATGCGGTTTGACACGGCTGGATAAAGCAGCAAATTTTTGAAGCTGCTTTGCCTGATGTAGACTGGTCAGACGGCATAATTTCTGCACCAGCTCCTCAGACTTCTTGGCAGAAATGATCTTCGAGGATGCTACTGCATCTGTCAGCATTTTCAGTTCTGGATACTCAAACAGGCGACTTCCCATAAAATATTGGTTTTGGGTGCTCTTGACCACCACAATATCAATCCCTGCATCGATCAGCGCATTGGTATCCGCGTAAACAGTCTGCCGCACTGCCTGAATTCCTTTTCCATTCAGATGGGCAATGATGTCAGATACTGTGGCGGGATGGTTTTCATCGGTCCGGTCATAGAGAAACCGGAGTAATTCCAGTATCCGCATATTTGTTGAATTCTGCATACTTCACCTCCTCGATTCTTAAAATGGTCTATTTTGTATGGTGTCCGGCCCCAAAGACCAGGAACAGGGCAACCACACAGAGAAGCAGGCCCATCCAATTCCGGTCTACGATCAGCTTGATTACCGCCACAAGCAGCAGTCCGCCCACCAGGAGCACAACGCCATTCATTCAGCGTCCTCCCGAAGCATAGTTTCCCATGTTGATGTCCAGCACCCCTCTGGGCGGCTGGATCAGAGCGTCCTCATACTGACACTTCCACTGAATCTCTCGGCACATCTGGCCATCCGCCACGCCGTCTATGGTTTCCCCATCCTGAATGGGGTTATCATGCTCCAGAATATAGGACGCCGCATTGTAGGCGTGGTTTACCACCCAGTTGGGGTCCATACCGCGGAAGTGGTACTGGAGATCCGGCAAAAACAGGGTGCTCATGCCCACCGTGTCGATGAGCATATCTTCGGTGCCCTCAATGTTGAAGAAACGGACATTGACGCCAAAGCGGATGAACCGATCCGACCCCTCGATCTGATGGGAGCGCACATCCTCCGCCAGAAACAGCTTGCCGCAGTTCTGGAAATAGAACGCCTCACAGGTGGGGTACAGCTCCGCCAGGGCATCCAGAAAGTCGGCATCCAGATTGGCACGCTCCAGTGCCGGAAGCGCCGCCGTCAGCATATCGGTAGCTACCACCTGATATTTGCACTCCCGGAAGATCCGCTCCCGGTCCTCCTGGCAGTCCCACATCTGGCTCATCAAAAAGGCATCGAAGCCTTTGCCCTTGAACTTGTCGCATTTCATCACCATCAGCTGCACCGGGCATTTTCCGTCCTTGAACTCTGCAATATGCTCCTGTGCGGCAAAGCCGGCCATTTTCTTATCATAACAGAAGCACTCTGTTGATCCGATGTGCTTCTCCATTATGGCAGTCATTTTTTCTTTATCCGGCATTTCTACCGGTTCTTTGAACAGCATCTGAATGAGATAGGGGCCTCCGGGCTGGGGGCCTTTTTTGTCGTCCAGATTTTGCTGGAAAGCTTTATTGCTCATTTGGTTTCCTCCTTAATAATCAAGCAGGATAGGCACCTGCTGTTCCTCGGCAAACCGCATGGCCCGCCAGAACATGGAGAAGGCGAACTTGGCCAGGGATTGGGTGTCATACTGGGTGTGTTCCGGGATGTCTGCCTTGCTGTACTGTCCATCTGAGTCTACGGTTCCATCTACCGGGTATCCCTCCGTGTCTGCCCAGCCAAGGATGGTGTCCTCATCGGCCTGCCATGCCAGCTGGTTCAGCTTTTCCAGCTCCTTCCGCAGTCCGCCCAAGGTGGCGATAGCGGCGGTGTCATCGGTAGGCAAGGACCCTTGGAACAGAAAGCTGTCAGAAAGAGGGAGCCACCAGGTAGCCCCACGAAACAAGGACCACACCCGCTCCTCATCTGATGCAAGGCGGGCGACCAGAGGATGCTCCCCGAAGATCCAGTCCTTCTCCACGGTGGAAGGCACCGGTTCCTCGTATGTACGACAGGCGGCCACCAGCAGCATAGCGCCGAAGGCATCCCAATCCGGCTTGTCGGTGTAATAAGGTTTCTCATTATCTTCAAGCCAGGGAGCGTAGGGGGGCTGGCCCGGCTGAGAAATGGCGCTCAAGATCTGATCCCGCCAGTTCTCCACCGCCGCCTGGACCTCAGCCGGGGACATTTCTTCCTCGTTATCAGCAGGTTCCCCGTCCGGGGTGATGCGGTTGAAAGAGTATCCGTTTTCCTCCGCCCACTGCTGCACAACAGTTTTCCAGTTGTGAGAATAGTACCGGGTCAGCGTCCCGGCGTAGATGTCAAGTCCCATAGTAATGTCTCCTTTTCAATCAAAATCCATCCAGACCAGGTGTTTTCCGCAGTGGAGGCACTGGAACAGATAGCATTGCAGATGCCCGCCATTGACAGATTCCCGGATCATTTCTTTTTGCTCATCGTCCCACATCGGATCGTCCAGTACCTCCTCCAGCACACCCAGGGCCCGCAGTTCTCTGGCACCCACATGGCCCAGGTAGGCGCAGTAGTCGCCACAGTGGGCGCGCCAGTATTCCTGCTGCCAACCGGAGTAGCCGGGAGTTCGGTGGATGAGCTCGTCCAGCTTCTTCGGATCGTCTACACTATTATCCAGAGAGCAATCGTCCTGGAAGCAGCCGTCATATTTCCGGGCTGCTTCGCCACTGGAGATACACTCCGGGCACAGATACTCAATATCCTCCACAGCGTAAAAGGGGCCTGTATAGAAAATATGGGTCGTCTTGCCGCAGCAGTCGCAGACAACGCCGTCTGCGGATTCCTCAAAAGCCCCAGTTTCCAGAGGGTTTGGGTGATACCGGAAGGCGGGCAGGCCCAGCTGGGCCTGCCGTTCCTTTTCTTTCTGCTTTTCCTCCGGCGTTTTGGGCTTGGGGAGAGCATAATGATTGCCCCAGTTTTCCGCATAGTCCTTCAGCGTGCCCAGCCGCTTGAGGGTCTTTTTATCGGAACGATTTCCGATTTGGCAGAGCAGTTCGTAGGCGTCCTTCTTAAAGTCCAGCAGGTCATATACATCCACCAGCACTTCCTTGGCCTGCTGATCCTCACTCTGCTCAAGTTCTTCCTTGAAGGTATATAGAGCGCGGACACTGTCCGGACCTTCATTGGTCGCAACAAACTGTTTTTTTAGTTCGATATAGGTTTTCTGATATTCTGTCATTGGTCGCACCTCCCATCAATCCCACCAGAAATACCAGACAGTGGACTGCCACAGGACATCTGCCAAGGAGCCAATGCTTCCATCCTCATTCTGATTCAGATCTGGGCAGAAGCCATATTGCTCCACAGCCACTTCCATAGCTCTTTCCTTGGAGATCGGAGTCGGAAGTTCAAACTCCAATTCATCGTGGCTCATGGCGGCAGGGATGGCACCATGCTGCTCGAACCAGTATTTCGCCACTGCCATCAGGTCCGGCGTGTCGGGGCACTCATTCCAATTTCCAAAGGGCAGATAGGCGAAGATCTCCCAGGGGTTCTTGACCGGAATTTTGGCCAGAATGAGCGGATAGGTCATGTGGCTATCCGAATCCCAATAGCAGGAGAATCGGTCATTGTCATAGCCGCCCTCCATCTCGCCCAGGACTTCCGCCTCCCAGTCCATGTCATCGTCCTCGGCTTCTTCCTTGCGCTGGCCGGTCAATTCCTCCAGAACCGCCTTTCCGTCCTTGATGGGAGCGGAGAGCATCTTCTTTCGATACTCCTCTACTGTTTTGAGGTCAAATTCGTAGAAGTCCGCATCATGCTCCGGATCGGCGTTCATCACCAGACACTCCAACAGCGTTTCATCATCCGCCTTGATGAGCACGGGAACAAAGCCCTCCCGTACCCCCAGCCGCTGGGCGTAGCTGTATGCCGACATGATGGGGTCATCATCTGCCATGGATGGGAAATAGGTACACTCGCAGTCCAGATACTCCATGATGGCCTGAGCAACCTCGGAAGGCTCCAGCGTGTCCTCGTCGAAGTCCTGTCCCTGCCAGTTTTCAAAGCGTTCTTCGATCACCTCTGCCATAGCCTGATAGTAGTCCTCGTCAAAGGGGATGAACAGGTAGGCTTCATCCTGGAACTCATCAGAGTGATACCGCTCCGGGCCGAAGAAGTGGAGGGCGTTGTCGTCAACATCGGCAGGATAGTAGGGGCTGTCGCCCTCTCCGTAGTAATAGCCTGCAAAGGCACGGCCTTGCTGATTGAATAGCACAGAGAACAGACAGCCGTCCAGCTCATCCCGGATAAACTCCCGCAGATCCACACTGGCAGGATCAGCTTTGACCTGTTTGACCACTTCGCCGTGTTCTTTCAGGAAGTCCTCGCCCATCAGTTCGTGCTCCATGCACCAGCGCAGGTAGATGGCCATGTGGTTGTAGGCATTGATAGGATCAATAGGCAGTTCCTTTTCCTCAATGCTCTCAAGGTGATAGGAAGCGTCGTCCATCTCACCGTCAAAATTATCATTGGAAAGGGTGCCACGGGTGATAGCATTCTGGCGAGTGGGGTTTACGACAAAACTGATCCCCCTCATCTTGTTCAGCAGGGCGTCTACATCATGTTCCAGTTTATAGTCCAACTCGTCTTCATAAAGCGGAATGACCTGATAGAAGTTGACCTCCTCGCCGCCCGGCAGGGTGCAGACCTCGCCGCCCTCCTCTGTACTTTGGGGGCCGGTGAGAATGGCGGCACACAGCTTCGTATTTTCCGCAAAGTTCTCCTTGTTATCCATGGTATGTCCAAAGCCCAGCCAGGTATCGCTGGCAATGGGAAGGCGGGCCAAGGATTTCAGCAGGCGGATGGGCCAGTACCACTTTTCGTCTTTCATGGACTCCTGATCCAGCTTCCAGTCCGCAGGCAGGGCAATGGCCAGCTCCGCCCGCTCCAGCCTATATTCCGCCAGTTCCTCCGGCACATTCATCCGGTGAGCGCCCATGCCCATGGTGACCAGGGTGCAGTAGTCCCACTCCTCAGAGGGCGGCACCACGCAGATGTCCACATGGATGTCGGGAGAAACCAGCTCATGGAACACATTCTCGAACTTGCCGAAATACTGCTCAATGTGCCCCTCGACGGCTTCCATCTCCTCCTCGGTGTAGACTTCGGGATTACTGAATTCTTCCTCATCCTGCGTGTCATCATTGTCTGAGTGGTCGCAGCTGTCATCCTCCGGATCTCCCTTTATAGGCTCGTAACCGATCTTCAGGGTCATCTGTTCCTCCGGCAGGGAGACGCCGGGGCTGCGGGTGATGGTGTGCTTATCGTCCGCAGAAAAACCGATGGTCTCGCCGTCTTGCAGTGTCACATCACACGCCAGCACATAGGAGGCAAGGCTGGCCAAAAAGTCCCGCAGTTCCTCCGGCTCAGCGTCGGTGTTCAACACCTCCATTTCCTCCTTGCCAAACACATCCATGCCGTAGGTGTAGCCGTTTAGGCCCCCCTCGCTCCGGTACAGGCCGAATCAAACCCAGTTGAAGATGGGCAGTTCGTCCTCTTTGAGCATATCGGCAAGGCCCTCATAGAAACGAGGCTCAAATACCACGCCGCTGGTGTAGACACCGGTGGCGTATTTCTGCTTGCAGCACACTGCCATCGCCTTGGTGAACAGCTTGCCCCGTTCCAGCAGTTTTTCCTCCTCGCCCAATACAGCCACCATGATATGGGCCTTGTGCGCTTTGGCCACCTCTACGGCCTCTGGCCACATATAGTTGTTTTCGGCGTTGATCTCCGCTTCATTGTCCGGGATGTGACCGTGGAAGAGTGTCACGATCAGCATCATGCCGCCGACCCGCATTACCACAGCGTCATCGCTGTTCTCATCATCTTCGTCGCCCTCAGCCGGCTCATCGTCCACGATGCCCCATTCTTCCCGCAGATCTCGAATCAACTGCTCCTTGTCCCACTCTGCTTTGGAGAGGAGCACAGATCCGGCAAAGGAACCCTTATGGTCGGTTTCCTCCTCGTCGGCATCATCCTCAAGACCCTCTACATCTTCATCCGGATCATAGAGGGATTCATGCTCCAGTCCGCGGATAAATTCCTCAAAGCTATCTGCCAGATGGGTAATTTTATAGTCATTTTCCTGATCCACATGGACTACCGCAGGCTCTCCCTGGGGACCGCAAGCCCGGTAGTCCAGGAAAATCATATCGTGTCCGGCGCTTGGACAGTCGCAGATGGCCACGCCGATGGCAGGATACTCCCACTCATCGATCATAAACTGGCTGCCCAGCTCTCCACAGAGGGAGCAGCTCTTTTCTCGTCCGATGCCGAAAATGCCGGTGATGGCCACATGATCATCTGACCAACAGGTAGGCTCATCGCAGGGATAGCAGGTGTTCACCGGAATACCGCCGTTGTGCTGCTTCATCAGCCAGATGTAGGCAGCGGGCAGATTGTAGCCCAGTTCCTCCTCCACGCTGGCAATCAGCTCATCGGAAGGCGGATCACTGACATATTCTTTCAGTGCATACCAATTATCATCCCAGAAGTTGGTGAGGTCGAAGCCCTCAAATGGAGTATCACCGGGCACGAATTTGGCCTTCTTCTTCCGGCTGCGCTGGCGTTTCCGAATCTCCGCCTTACACTCCCGAATTACTGCCGGGGCATTTTCATCCTCCGGGTCCAGCTCCGCCCACCGCTGAGCGTAGGGAATGGCCTTTTCCTCCTGGCCGTAGAGATACTGATAGCCATAGGCCATCCGCATATTCCACTCCGCCTTGTCCTGGCCTTCCTCCCGGACGGACTCCAGCACCTCAATGGCCCTCAGAAGGGCTTTGTCTCCCTTGGATTTCAAAGTACCTTCGTCATGGTCCCCGATGATGGCGTAGTTCTCCAGTGCACGGGCCAGGGCGTAGGCGGTGCGGTAGTTCCTCCAGTTCTCCGGGATGGCATTCAGTGCCTGGATACAGCGGGTGTACTCGTCTTCGTCGTTCCACTGCTCCAGCTGAGCGAAGAATGCTTCGGCGTTCTGTTGGGTGTAAGGAATATAGTCCATGCCCGTCAGCGTTTCGTCCAACTCGTCATCCTGATTCTCAGTTTCTGTCCCATCATTTTGTTGCTTTAGGGATACAGAACCGGCTTCACGGCGGAAGGTGTGGAAGATGGCCCATGGGATGTCCGTGCCTTCAAAGAACTCTTTCGCCATGTTCAGCGCCTCTTGGATGTCCCAGGCGATGAAGTCCACATAGCCACAGTAGAGGCCGGTAGCCCCGCCGGTGAGAGTGAGCACTTCCGAACCATCCCCGCCGGTGAGCACTTCCTCCAGTTTGTCCCGGAAGTCGAAAATTTTCTGACTGCCTTCCTCCTCCCGCAGGGTATCCAGGGGATAGCAGAAGAAGCCCGCCACCGCGCCGTCGGCATGGAGATCGTCCATAAAATCATTGTCGGCATTCAGATAGCCGTTGATGAGCGGCACACAGCAGGTGGAACCGGCCATTACATCCAGCCGCCAATCGGCGTCCGGGTCCTGTTTGGGTTCCATTTTGTAACCAAGGTAGCTCTCCAGATAGGCTTCCGGGTCGGTGGAGAGCTCCAGGCCCTGCTCCCGCAGTTTGTCGGGCAGCTGGGACAGGAGGAAGGACGGCTCTGCCTTGGGTTCCTCCAGCACATCAAAGCTGTCTATGTATCTCATGTGGGAGATCTCGCCCAGCACTTGGTCGGTGAAGGTAGTGAGCATCCACCAGGCCCGGCCTTCTTCCTCCCGGAGCATAGGCAGCAGCTTTTCGCAGTAGGCGGAGATGGCGAAGCTGTTTTCACCCTGCTCCTCCAGCCAGATCTGCACATCCTCCCCGGAGATGTCCCAGACATCCTCAGTACGCAGGCCGATGTTCTGGAGAGGCTGACGGCCCACAAGGATATTCCAGTGCTCCAGCACCTCCTTGGGGGCGTGCTTCTGGAAGTAGACCAGCTCAAACAGTTTGACCTTATCCCCCTCCGGGGTGAGGATCAGCTCATGCTTTTCGCCGTTGAAGCCAATCTCGAAGGAAATCTCGTCAAAAACCAAATTCAGGGTTTCCTCCATTTGGGCCACGATCTCCGCACCGCGGGTGTGATCTTTGTCCTCGTCCATCATCTGGCGCAGCTCTGCTTCCATCTCGGCAAAGGTTTCCCACCAGTTCTCTGTCCGCTCCCGGAAGCACTCCCAGAACTGCGGCAGAGAAATGCCTTTCTTGCACCAGTCGATCAAATCCTCAATGTCTTGTTGGGTGTTGAGTTTTGGATCATCACCGGGATGCAGTTCCAGAGCTTTTTCAAAATACCGCAGAGCGCGGCCCTCCTGATCCAGATAGAAATATGAATAGCCCATACGGAAATTCCAGGAATAAGTATCTCCCAGTTCCTCCTCATGGGACTGCATCAGTTCCAGTGCCTGGTGAAGTAGCTTCCTTCCCTCCGGCTCGCTGGAGTCCGCCAGATTGTTGTAGGCGCGGGCCAGCTCCATATCCATTTCCGGGGTACGCTCCTCGGCAGAGATTGTCTCCAGTGCGTCAACGATTTTCTGGTGTTTGTCCTCCTCATGCCACTTCTGGCACTGCTTCAAAATATCCATATCCGGGTCCTCCTCGTCCTCATCTGGTTTCCAGTCTTTGATCTGCTGGAACACGCCATTTTCATCCCGCTCAAAGGCGCAGGGAGCGGGGGTGTTCAGCAGAGGGATGATGTCGGGATCGTCGTTGCAGATCGTGTTCAGCTTGTAGATCCCGGCATTGTTGGGATCGTCCATGTACGCCTCGCTCTCATCACCAGCAGTGAAGCGCCAGCCGCTGTCCCAGCCGCCGTCCGGTTTCTCCCGGTAGCAGTAGCCCACCTTGCGACCCTCTACTGTGATGCGGTTGGTGGCGATACAGCCATCGGCGCCCTCCCAGTCGGGAAGCAGATGTTTCACATCTTCCGCCTTTACATGGTAGTTCCGATTACGGCCGGAGGCTTCGTACAGCTCTTTCCGCAGCATCTCCACCTGATAAGCCATATCCGTGATCTCATCCTCGCCCATCATCTCACTGATGTCATAGGACAGAGGATCTTGGACAAAGTCCGCCAGGACCTTGTCCATGGCCTCGTGTTCCTCCAACGTGGCGGTGATGCGGATACGGCGGGCGGGGGTGTTGCACTCGTCCAGATCGTGGAGGTTCACACTGCCGCTGACGCTGCACTCCAGCAGGATGGCGGCCAGGTCGGTGACCACATCAATGGCGAAGTGGAAGTCCATCTCCACGCCATTGGAGTGGGTGAACTCCAGATACTCCACAGTCTGGCGGAAGTCCCAGTTCTGCTTGTCCAGACCGATCTTGGCGAAAATCTCGCTGAGGGGGATCTCCTCCTTTTTCTGATCCTCTAAAAATGCCACAAGGTTCAGACTGTCATCGGAACCGCCAATAAAGTTGCCCCAGTATTTTTTGATATACATTTGTCGTGCCTCCTGTTCTGAAGCCAGTCGCTCAATGAGCTGATTCAAGTGTTCCAACCATGCAGGAGCGATCTCACCGCTGTCCTCGTTCTTCCAAAGATCCACAATCTCACGGATGCCGTCCTCGTCCGGCACTTCGTTTTTGATGTCGGTGAGCTGACACAGCAGGAAGGCAAGGGCTTCTTTGGATGCTGTGAAACCGGTAACTTTATCCCATATAGCTTCTTCATGATCGTAGTCCAGCTTGCCGTTATCCTTCCATTGGAAATACAGCTCCGCCAGAGCCATCGCAGTATTGTCAAAGAGGAAGTCGATTTGTGAGAAGTCAGATCCCAGCATGACCTCCTCTTTCATCAGTTCGATCATCTCGCCCAGATCCATTACCGGATGCTCCGGTACATATTCATTTTTAAGGATGTCCAGTACATCCAGCCCTTCGTCACGCTCTAATGCTTTTATGCCCCATGCTCCCATGTCGGCACCTCTCTTTCTTTATTTTGTATCAAGCTTCTATTGTCAATCATAGTTCTCCAGCCGAATGATAGGCCGATAAAAGTCATAATCTCCGTTTAGTTCATTGTCCTCCTGCACTTCCGGCTTACAGTGGGGCGAACAGGGCAGGAAACCGAGAAATGGGCCCAGCCCACCGCAGATATTACATCCGCCATCGCCGCCGCAGGTGGTAAGCCTATCAGCCTGCACCACTTCCCGCATATAGGGATCGTAGGCGATGGACAGGCCGAAGAAGTTGGGTTCCTCCATGTCATAGGGCCGGTTCTCATCCTCATCCATGTCCTCAAACCAGTGCAGACGCATGGAGTAGTCTAACCCATCTCCCCATGGAAACAGGGTCCGACACCCGCCGCCACACAGGTAGGCCCACTCGTCCGCCGTGGGCAGGGAGAAGCCCCTGTTTTCCAGCATGGCAAGAAGCGCATCGTAGTCTGTGCGGTTATAGATACAGATCTGAAAGTCCTTTTCCGTCCGCTCAATGCGGGCCGACTGATGCAAGGTAAGACTGCTGCTGTCACTCCAGGCAAAATCACGGAACTCCTTCAGCCAGTCAGGGTGGGCGGTCAGCCTGGGATCGTCCATCTTGACTGGCTCCCAGCAGAGTTCCTCCAGCTCCCGGCCCACCAGCATGGGGCCAATGGCCACTTGCCGGACAGGAGCCATGCTTTCCCGAATCATCTCCTCCGGGTTCTGCGGTTCTATTTCCCATTCCCGGAACAGATACTCCAATTCCTCCCGGCTCTCCTGATTCAGTCCCTCGGCAAACTGCTCCCAGCCCAGGGTGACGGTATCGCCGGGGACAAAGACGAACTCCCGACCATCTTTCTTGAAGATGCCGGTGGTGCAGTTCTGGCCCCAGCGGTCAAAGGTATGTAGACCGAGAAAGGTCATATCATAACGAGCAGCCAGGCTCTCCATCAGCACCTGCTTCTCGATGTTTTCCATTTGATTGAATTGGGTGCGGAATAGTCTTTTGTTCATAACAAGTCCTCCTACAGCCTATCCAGGTTTTCCTGTAAATCGCCCTGCATCAAGTGCTGGGCAATGGCTTGGTTCAGTGCCTTATGGGGGTGATAGGCTGCCTGCTCTACATCGTGCAGGCACTCCTCCATCAATGCCTCCGGAGAAATGCCTTCCCGTTTGCCATAAAGATGGCCGAAGGCATAGCACACGGACTTGAGAAAGTCGAAAATATAGTCGTGATTTCCACGCATACTGGGCAGGTCGTTGAACGAGCCCATACCTCCGTATGCCCGAAGATGGTGGGCAACCTCCCGCCGCTGGTTCCAGTCCTGAATGTCCCGCTCCAACCAGTCGATCCAGTTTTGGAACTCTGGATGGTCTGCCAGAAGGATGGAGCGCAGACAGGTCAGAGCCTCGGTATAAATATCAGACTGTTTCATTGGCCATCGCTCCCCCAAATACCTCCATAGAGCACACCATCTTTTCCAAGGAACAACATCCGGCTGCGAAGCAGGCTGCACTGCTCCACAGCGACCTTGTTTCCGTCACAGGTGGGAATAGCCTCCTGTTTTTTCCCAAGGTGATCACCATGAGCGGTAAGGAAGTAGAATTTATCCCGTTGCTGGTATCCGCCTTGAAACAGGAAGGTATTGCCGGACGGGGCAACAGAAAAAGCTCCGCTTCCTTCGATTGGCAGTTCAAATACAAAGTCCTCTTTGAAGTTCGTCCGCACCAGCCGGAATTCATCGTAATAATAAAACCACAGGTTTTCTTCTTCGTCCAGGCTGATGGCGTAGCAGTCATAGATGGAATAGTTCTCATTCTTCCAGAGAGGAGTTCCCTCCGATGTCCATGCAATCAGGCCGCAAGCACCCAGAGGTTCATCCCAACCGTAATTACCAAATACACCTTCGTCAAAGTAGCTGGTAATGATGGTGCCATCTTTTTTTACCACACAGTCTTGAATGCCATCCCCCAGGCAGAAACGGGACAGCACAGCTCCGTCCCGGCTGACGATCCAGGCGTTCTGGTCGGGGCCGTTTTCCCGATAGGCGCATCTTGCCCCCAGCAGGAGGAAGTGATCACCTGCGGGCCGCAAATAATGAAACTGGAACTTCAAGAGGCCAAGAGGAAACAGCGTCGTTTCCAGCACCCGCTGTTCCGCCCAATCCAGCTGGATTTCCACTGCGGTATAGGTGGAAGGAGTGCTGAGCCAGTCCTTACCCTGTGTTTCGGACGGCTGTTCCATGAGAAGATAGACTTTTCCATCCCTTGCCGTGAAAAAGTCTGTCACTTCTGTGCCCTCCAGATGGTTTTCCCGGCGCAGCTGGTTCAGGTCAATGATGGAGAACAACGGCAGATTTTTGGCTTTTATAGGTTTGTTCATAGTGTCTCCTCCTGGCTACTTTAACGCTCCATCATAGGTGTGGCTTTCCCAGATGGCCTCAAATTCCGCTTTCTCTATGACGCAGGCGTGGAATTCCTCGCCCCAGACATGGGCGTTCAGTTCCTCCACAGTGGGGACGGGCGTGATTTCAATAGCTCCATCGTAAAGGTCGGGTATGTTGCGGGTGCGGCCGTCCCTAAAGATGTCAATGGAGCGGAGGGCCAGCCGCTCATTTCCGGTATCCACTTCATAGAGGATCACCAATGGTTCTCCCTCCGGTGCGCCCTCCCAAAAAAGTTTGATGTACTCGATCATCTCGATTCCCTCATCGTATCATTTGAAATAATAATACCAATTCCCGCCAAATTCCCGGTCACATTCCTCCTGGGAGGCAAAGGTGCAGTCCTTGATTCCCTCAATGGGGTAATGATGCTTTATCAGCTGCCCTCTGTGATAGGAATTGATCTGTTCCGTCAGTCCGCTCCGCCGCGCCGTCTCTAATTGCGCATCGGTGGCAAAGATGTAGGACACAAAGTAGTTGTCCGGCTGGATGTAGCAGCCAAACTCAATGGCCTGCTGGATGTCATCGAAGTGGTGTTTCACATTCTCCATGCAGGCTTCTATTACTTTTTGCCATACGAACTCCTGCTCCTTATTTCTCATGTTCCACCTCTCCTTTGCCCAGATAAGTCCGCATCGTTTTTTCATTGTCACAGGCCGCTCGGATCATTTTGGACAACAGCATCAGGTCATCGATGTATTGGGAGTATACGCAGAACACATCTTCGTCGGAGTCGAAGTGAAACAGATCCACGCCGCTGTTATTTTCCTCGAACTCCTGGATCACGCCCCGGGCAAGCCGCTCCCAGTCCTCGCTGTTGCCAATCAGTCCCAGCCGACGGAATACTTCCGTCCGGAATCCATTGTTGATTTTCAGCAGAAGGGAGAGCGCATAGGGGTGGTGGGGAATGAGAAAGAATGGCGCAATCTGCTCCGGCTTCACCCAGATTTTGAAGGGCGGACGCGGGTCAGGTATCCAGGGCAAGATTTCCCATTCGTCCTTCGGCCGGTTTCCGTATTGGCAAAGGTCTTTCATAGTGTTCTCCTTTGTTCTGTCACATTTTTAATCCTGCTCTCGATAACTGGCTTCAATGTCAATGAACCGCACATACACGGCGCAGATTTTGCCCTTGGCGTCATACCCGAAGTAGACAGGATAGTAACCATCCCCCCAGCCGGAGGCAAAGATGGGCAGGTTGCAGTCCGTGCCCGGCACTGTCCAGTTGAGCCAGTCGCCGCAGTCCCCCTGATATTTGGGGTAGGCTTTGGCGTTTTCTTCCATAAGATCGCAGAACAGGTCGTTGTAGGGGTCGATGTCCGGGTCTTCTTCTAAACGCTTGGCCCAGTATGCCTTGAAGGCCGCCTGGGTCTGGATGTCCGCGACACAGCCCATCCCGGCGTCTACGCCAAAGCCAAAATACTCGTCCTCTCCCAGTTCCTCGTCCAGATCCTCGTTGCCCACCATTCCCAGCTCATAGCGGACAGGCTTTTCCTGAGAAACCTCCACCTTGACGCAGGCATAGCGGTCGCCGTATTGTTCGCTGGGCACCACGCAGATTTTTACGGGATAAGTTCCGGCGGGGATCGTTTGAAGGAACGGCAGAGTGTCCTCCAGTTCCACCAGCGGATCACAGGCGAAAATCTGCCCGGTGGGGAAATGGACGGTGCCGATGTCCAGCACATCCACCGCCATGTTCCCAATCACTTTCTCTGTGAAATGGGCCTCCAAGTCATCTTTACAGGTCAATTTATCCTTGATTGCTTCGTATTTGTTCAGCCATTCAGTTGTAGGCATATCAGTTTCCTCCTGTTGATTTGGTTTGAGCATAGGTCAGCTCTCTACGATGCGAACCTGTTTTCCTCCAATTTCAAATTCCAGCTTTACGCCATAGTCCGCCGCCCAAGCAGGGCACTTGCTGAGCAGGGCCAGGATGTGCTCATCCGGCTCCCGGCCAAGGGTCACACGCAAGATTACGGGCCAGCCACCATATTCCTTTTGAAACTCCTCACTCTGGGTGTGGTTCAGATAGCCCTCCATCTTGTCGAGCAGGGCCTTCTGCGTTTCCGGGGAGCCGTCAATAAAGCCATTGCAGACCAAAACCATTACCACTTCTCCCGTTTTGGTTTCTGCCAGAATGTCGATCTTATCCAGGTCGCCAAACATATTTTCAATGGACATTGTTTTCACCAGTCCCTTTCTCGGATGGCCTCCTCCATATCAATGGGAATGCCAAACCACTCCAGAATGTAGGCCACGGTTGCCGCGATACATTCCCGTGCCACCGTTTCGATCTCGCTGTCGTGCTCGTCAAACTCCTCCTGGAGATCATTGATGCCGCAGACCGCCTCATCCAGCGTTTCCTGCACCACTTCGGTATCGGTTTCGCCGTTCTCCAGCAGGTCGATGACCTTCTGAAGCTCGTCCTTTACCTTGTCTACCAAAAAAGCAGGATAGTAATTGTCCTGATACATCTCGTCCAGCAGTTTGTAATTGGGGTCAAATGCTTTCATAGGGATTGCTCCTTTCTTCGTGCTCGGCAGTCATGCTCAACTCGATCTCATCGTCGCTGTAAACTAAGTAGAGCCCATGAGGGGTCTTTCTATCGAAATGCAGTTCAATGTCACAATATTTGAGGATCAAAGGTTTCCCGTTGCTTCTCATGGTGGAAACAGCATCGGGATTCCCGAAGATTTCTATGACCTCATCCTGCGATATTCCGAATTTCAGCGGTGAAATGTCCCGAGGATTCTGCAATATTTGATTGCGCCAAATCGTAAAGTCCTGTTTCATAGTTTTCCGTCCAGTGCCTCAACCGTTTTCATGGCAGCGGAATCAAATTTGCACTGCCGCAGTTCCCGTTCGATCAGGGCAAACACATCCGGAAAGCACTCAATCTCATCCTGGTACTCATATTTCGCATACAATTTCCCGTACTCGGAGATCCAGACCTCCGCCGGGTAGTAGTAGCCAATATGACCGATAGGCTGGCATTTTTCACCGGCAGCCTGTTCGATCTCTGCCAGTTCACAGCCGGACA
Organism: Pilosibacter fragilis; assembly: GCF_032490495.1. NCBI lineage: Bacteria > Bacillati > Bacillota > Clostridia > Eubacteriales > Clostridiaceae > Pilosibacter > Pilosibacter fragilis. The sequence continues at coordinate 59,534 of NZ_JAVYJB010000015.1, forward strand.
TATCCCGAAAATAGGCTTCTTCCAAATGGTTTTTGATCCCGTTGACCAGGTAAGGAAACAGAGCGAATTGGAAGTCAGCCGCCCAGTTCAGTTTTTTCTGCTCCAGATACCACTCACAGCACAGGCCGAAATACTTGCGGTAAAACCGCTGGGTAGTCTTCATCATAGGGACACCATGATCGGCGTAATACTTCTCCGCAATGGAAATGTCCACTTTTCGCCCTTCCTGCCATCCGGCGTACTCCATCAGCTGCTTGACCTTGCTTTTGAGATCACCGGAGATGGGGATGCGTTCTTTGATCATGGTGGTTACCTCCATTACCAGATTTCAGACATTTACAACTCTGCCACAAACTCATAGGAAACCGCAATGATGTTGTAAACATCATCGTATGTAAACAGCCGGTAGTGCCGATAGATGTCTTTATTAAAGTCCTCCCGCACCGGCAAAGACTTCAGCCAGGTGCTATCCTCGATTAAATCAAAAGAACTGCCATCCAGATGCCCCGTTTCAGCCAGATTTTCATAGGTGTCCAATTCACAGGCAAAATAGGTCAGCACCCGCCGGAAGGTGAGTGTGTAGGGAAACCAGTCTTTTTCGTCCCTGTGCTGAGAGATCAGATGGCCATTGATGTCCCCCGTAAAGGTCAGGTTGTTCAGACCATCCTGTTTCACCTGATCCAGATAGATGCAGTCCCGTCCCTTCAAAACACCTAAGCAGGTATTAACAGCAGTCGCTTTTTCCATAGGTAACTCTCTTTCCTCAGCTCTCATAAGTAATACAGAAAATTTCCTTGTTCAAATCAAAGTAAATCACCATCAGTTCGTCGGTAATCTCCGAGTTAAAGGACAGATCCAGAATGAAAACTTGCTGGTTCATCTCGCTATCCACCAGGCTGCCAAACCGCTTGAGCCGCAAAAAGTCCACCATCTCAGTAAAGGACAGCTTGGCCGGGTCGGTTCCCGGAAAGAGTTCCGCCGCAATATCCGGGCCTACCTCGTCTCGGTGGAACTCCATGAAAAAGGTCACAACGCTATGGTAGCGGCTGTCCTCGTCCGCCAGCGCCGCTTTGATGGCGGCTTTGGCCTTTTCTGCCAGTTTTTCCGCCTCATCCAGCATTTTTCCCACCGCATCCATGGCAGCAGGATCGCCGGTCAGTTCTTCCTCTACATCGAAGATAAAGGGTAGTCCCGATTCATCGGGAAAGGCGAAGATCTCCTCGCCGGGGGTATATGTAAAATCAATGCGTTTACAGTTCAGTTTCATCTCTGCACCTCCTTATTGGTTTTCCAAATGGGGTAATGGAATTGGCGAATAGACTACGGTGTCTCCGTCATTATCCATTTTGAGAATGACAGCAAAATCCGCTACATTGCTCTCCTGTCCCCTTGGGAGAGGAAAAATCATTGGGGGGCAACGCAGGGCAGCATGGTTCGTGGTCTTATTCCAATCCTCCATGGCCGCAGATAAAATGGCGTCAATGTGTGCCAATACCTTCTCAATAGAACCCGCTGATATATTGTAAAAAGCGGGGTTTTTATGATACTGCTCTGTGATGAAGTTTTTATAGGTTTGCACTGGCATAAAGCAAAATTCCCAATCAAGGGGATGCAGCCCAAGCCAGTACTCATGCAGTTTCATAGGCGTCTCCTTACCCCTCAATCCCTCAATATTGGCAGTTTTGAGGCCCTTTTTCAAGGAGCCGTAGACAGTCACCGCATGGTCGGTGAACATCTCATCGCAGTCAAACCAGGCGGTGAAGCTGCCGCCAGAGGTGACGGACAGGCTCGTCATGCTGATTCGTCGGGCAAGTTCTTCCTCTGTGATAGGGTCTGTTTCCGGATTGCGGGGATTTTCCTCATCCTGAGAAAGCCAGTTGTTGGCCAACTCGGTCAGGTCCTTTGCTGCAAGCTCCCGCATGGCTTTGTCCCAGTTTTCGCAATCAGCCAACATCTTCTTGGCGGCACTGCGGGCACGGGTCCAGGAGGGCTTGCTTTCAGCATTGACCTCCAGAGAAAGGAGCACATCCTTTCCGCACCACTGGATTTCTCCCTCGAAGGTATCATAGTCCTTGTCCAGCTTCAGTTCACCCAGCACCTGGTCCTGGATCACCACCGGCTTGTGGTACTCGTCCAGAACGGCTTGAAGTTCCGGACAGTCCTCGTGGGCCTTGACCACCTGGGAGATACACCAGGGCCACGACACCAGATCCTTTGCCCATTCTTCTTTCATCCGGCGGATCTTCAGGCGGCAGATCTGCTCGTTTTGAAAGCGTTCCCAGCCCTTTTCGCTGTGACGCTCCTCATCGGTGACCGGCCACTCCAGCCGCTCCTCTTTGGTGCTGACCTTGCCGGTGTCACAAAATACCACGCCCAGCGTCACAACGGTCATTTCCCAAAAGTTGCCCCTGTTGTTATATCCGCCCCCGATGCAGCGATTGATCAAAGCGACCACTTCCTGCTCCTCGGACTCGTACATCTCATAAAATTCTTCAAACATAGATCATTCTCCTTATTCCTCAAACTCGCCCTCAATCATCCCGTTCAGATACCGGCCGGGATCTGCGATGAAGTCATCCCATTTGGCCAGAGAGTGGAATTCCTCATGCTCGATGTCCAGATACCACAGCTTTTTGTCCCTGGGGCTCCACAGCAGCAGGTAGTCGCTGTAATTGTCCATGGCCGCCATGAGGGAGAGCAGCTTCTTCCGTTTCCAGGTCATCTCCTGCACATCCATGTAGGCGTACAGCTCCGCCCATTTCACCCATTCCTGCTCCGGGAATTCCAAACGCAGGGGGCCGGTTTTCAAGTATTCCACCAACTTGGCGGGCAGTTTATATGGCATGAGCTGCCGGGCCTTTTCCTGTTCGTTGTGCCAGTCCTCCGGTTCCAGGGCTTTTAAGTAGTCGGCCAGCTCCTGATTTTTGTTCTGCACCGCCACGGTGTAAGGCCGGTCGCCGTATTTGTCGGCAATGGTGATGTCGGCTCCCTGTTCCACCAGCCAGCGCACCATGGAGAAATTGTTGGAGCGGGCGGCCTCGGTGACAGGGGTGGAGGCGTAAGGGAACACCATGTCCGGCTTGTGGTAATTGATGTCTGCCCCTTTTTCCAGAAGCAGTCGGGCAAGTTTGGCATTGCCCTCGGACACAGCGGCCCGGAATGCCTCGCCGCCAAACTTATCCACTGTGATCCCAGCCTGCTCCAGCACCGGGATATTCTCCGGGCGCTTGCCCCAGCGTACTTCCTGAAAGGCCCGCTCTTTCTGCTTCGGGCTGAGTTTTGCGGCCTGTCCAGCAAAGAGCGCCACCACCTCCGGCCCACAACAGCGGGCGGCAGTGAGCAGCAGGGGCTGTTCCTCTGCCAGACCGGGATCAGCTCCATGCTCCAGCAGGAAGTGGATCATGGGCACATCATTCCGAAAAACCGCGATCTCCAGTGGTGTGAGTTTGATATACTCGCTGAGCTGAATGGGGTCATCTAAATCCAGACCGCCCTGGAGCAGTACCTCCAGCTTGGAAGTGTCATAGTCACAAATGGCGGCAGCCGTTTCCGGGAGGGTCTCCCAGCGGCCAATATATGCAATTTGGTACATAAGGCACCTACTTTCGTTGTTGTTTCACTTTATAGGGAACGGTTCGGCCCAGCACCCGGCCCTTGCCAACGGCATTGGCTCCCTCATAGATCAAAAATTCCGCATTGTTTTCCAGCGGGGCATAGTCAATGGTATCTGGATATAGGGGTTGGGCATTTCCCAAAGCTGGTGTATCAAATGTACACTCGGTTCCGTCCAGAAAGCATACACCCAAATATTCTGTAGTTCCTGTGACCACAAAATGGGGACAATACTTTCCGCTGACCAGGCTGGGTGGTATTTTTCGTTTGCCGCTCCAGAAGATGACCTCCACATGGAGCACCGCCCGGTTTTCATCTGTCCCGATCACGCTGTCGCCCTCCTTTATCCCGTCATCTGGCTGCGGTATACTCAGGCCAGCTCTGCGTCCAGGATCTGGACTGGTTTTCCTTTCTCGTTCACATAGTAAAGGGCGATATAGTCGATGCCGTCCCGCTTGGCCTGCTCCCACGGCATCCGTTCACCGTTGATCAGTTCCACGGTATCCGCCTCATCCGGTTCAAAGTTCTCTTTTTCGTCCTCATAGTCAATGCTGTACCCCAGCTCCAGCACCAACTTGGAGGCGGGGATCTCATACCGCTTGAGGGGGCGGTGCTCCAGCTCGGATGGATCATGTTCATCGCAGAACATATTGTCGTAGCCATGCCGTCCACCGTCAAAGATGACGAACTCCTCGCCGCTCTCCGGGTCACGGGCTGTCACCAGTCCGGGGGCCTCGTCGCTATCTATGATATAGGATTGGGGTTCTCCTTTCACCGTGAGCAGATCTCCGTAATACCAAACCTCCAGCAGTTCATTGCCGGTGGTGGAACAAAGTATCACGGTGGGCAAACGCTTCTCCGCCCATTCTTTCACATGGCCGATGAGCCAGGTGGGATATTTCTCAGTCATCATAGTCTTTCTCCTCCTATTTCAATTTCAGCACAAATCCCCAGATACTCACCACAATCAAGAGGACACCCAGCAGAAAGAAAACCACACGCCGGTATCCTCTGCTGTGTCGATGGGCATCCCGCGTACCAGTGGGGTCGCAGAGCCAGTTCCAGTTGCGGATCGCTCCAAACAAAATCACGGCCCCGATGAGCACCGAGGCAATGTACCAATGCTCTTGTAAAAATGCTGTGATCTGTTCGCTGTTCATTTACAGATCCCCCCCTTTACATCATCGGGAGTTTCCTTTCGGATGATTTCCTCCCGCTCTTTTAAATCCAGCTCCAGAGCTTTTTCCTCCTCCAGATATTCCTCGCAGTCCCGAACCAGTTTTTGGGCGGCTGGGTCATCCGGGACCAGGGCCAGCCAGTGCTTGGCGTATTCATAGGCGGAGGCGGCGGAACGGTATGCCATCAGGCAGGAATAGCCCATCCGGGCGTTCCAGTAGGGATCGTTCTCACCCTGGGCGCGGACGGACTCCAGCAGCTCAATGGCGTGTCGGATGAGATCCCCGCCCACTTCACCGTCGGTCCCATGCTCTCCATGATCTCCCAGCACCGCCAGATTGCTGTAAGCCCGACTCAGCTTGACGGTCAGCAGATAGCCCCGCTCCTGTTCCGGGATGGCTTCGATGGCCCGGATACACCGGGAATACTCGTCCTTCTTATTCCATTGCTCAAGCTGCTCCAGCAGCTCTGCTTTTTCTGCCTGATTCATCATTTCACCGCCTTTTCCGTGTCATCCTTTGCCTTTTTTGAAGTGTCCGCTGCCTCGCCAGGTGTTGACCACACAGGTGAAGATCTGGCCGCAGTGCTTGCACCGGATCATGTGGGCCATGATTTCATCCGCCCAGCCATCCTCTGTCTTTACCTTCTCCAGTAGGCAGGTGGATTCCTCTTGCATCAGTTCAAATTCCCCCTCCGACACCAACTGCTGAATGTAAGCAATACAGGCCAGATAGTCCTTTGGGGCGTCAAATTTTCTCCATGTTTGAATGTTTCGGCAGTGCTCGCACATAGTGGACGCCTCCTTACGCAAATACCTGCTGGTATTTCTCTTTCAGTTCCTTCGGCGCCGTCTTGATGACTTTGCTGCCTCCGTTTTCGGAGGTCGTGCCCCAGATGGCCCAGAGAACATCATGCCATAGGTAGGCCAGCGCCCTTTTGTTGCTGCCGGATTCTTCCGACAGGTAATATTCCAGATGCCCCTTGATCTCCAGTAGCGCATCCAGGCTCTCCTCATTGGCGATCAGGGTGCGGAACTCCTTTGCGGGCTTCAGATTCTGCATGGACTGGACACCGTGGACCAGCACCGGCAGGGACTGAGCAGTGAACCCGTACTTCTTAAAAAAGGTGTGAATAAACTTTTCTTGCAAAGAGGAGTGCTCGTCATCACAGCGATCCAGGTAATCGCACACCAGCCGCCACCACTTCGGCCCGTCCAGTCCTAGGGCAAACACGGCAAAGGTGCCAGGCATGGCGCAGGACTCATCAGAGAGGTTGTTGTACCACTCGTCCTCCTGCATGGCCAGCCGAGCATAATTCTCCATCCGGACATGGAGACGGGGATACCGCACCGCACAGGCAAAAAGCTGATGGACACCCTTCTTGGGCAGGCCGGGGATGGGCAGGTGGATCTTCTCCGGTCCGCGAAACTCGATGGAGTAGCTGCGGGGGAACTCCGGCTGCTCCAAAATCTCAATCAGATAGCTGAGAGCCTCCTCACAGGCCCCCTCGCCGCAGTCTCTGGCGGTAATGCGGATGGTGGCGAAAGCGTCGTTAGCCGAGGCGGTCAGGTGCTTTGTTTTCCGCTTTTGGATATTAGGCGGCAATTTGCCGCTGCCATTGGTTTTCAGTTCCTTTACCATATCAGGACGAATCTGGGAAACCAGGCCAAGGATGTGTTCAGTGGTGAGGGATTCAAAACTCTGCCCATACACCGTATGGCAGATCGCCACATAGCAGGCAAAGCGCAGCAGGCCTTCATCCACATCCTCCGGCCGCAGCTCCGGCCACACAGTACAAGGCGGGTAAGGCGTAAAATCATCCTCTTTTTCTCCAGCCTCAAAATACCTTTCCTGCACCTGCTTTTCTATGTATTTCTCCAATGTATAGCAGATCTCCTGCCAGCCCACCAACCGCCGCAGGGCATCGCAGAATGTAACAGCTTCCTCATAGGGAAATCCCTTCAAAGGCAGTTTGGACAGATACCGCTCCAGGAGCTGGTTGGGAAGAAAGGGTGTCCCGTTGTGATTTCGCACCACGGTCGGGTAGGCGGAGTGATTTTCACGAGCGGTTCCGTTCAGCACATCCTGAATGCAGAGATCCGCCTCCGCCAGCACCTCCGGGGAAGTGTCCGGCTTGTGGATCAGATAGTAGCGGTCATGTACGCCATCACGCTTTGGCAAACTCATGCTTGATCACCTCTTTTCAGACAATAAAAAAGCCCCACGCCGCACTGTCATAAAGACAGGCTGACGCAGGACATGAAGAAGCCGCGTTGAAGGAGCCGCATCCACCAGCAGATGTAGTTTCTTCAACAACCAAAATATTTTTTTCGTATCTTAAAGCAGCAAATTGCTGTCCAATATATTTGTTCATAGCGGCACCATTTGTTCTGAGCGTAGTTTTATATTTTATTATATCACAGCACCCCTTCAATGAAAATATTTTGTTGGAAATGCTAATGAAAAATTTTTGTGAATTTGTTAAGGCGCAGGGGCTGTTATCTCCATAGTGTCTGGATGGATCAGAGTGATTACTTTTCCCTGATGCAAGGCATAGTTGACTGTCTGTGCTGTACCTGAGCGCAGCTTTTTCTGATTATCAAACACACCGATGATGTACTCTGCATGATCGACCATATAGTAATTCCTTTTTTTATAACTGGAAACATCCGCAGAATGTGAAATAACAATGGAATCGTTTGCGTTTTGGATCAGCTTTTTCAATCTATGTCTACTCTGATCCGGCCATTTAGAGTCATAACCGATGAAGGGAACTACAACGACAATTTTAATATCTTCGTATCCCGTTTGTGCCCTCAATGTCAGCAGCTGTTCTCCAGCCCACATATCCACACCAAGAGCACCGCCGACAAAAAAAGTACGGACAAATTTCTCGTCATGAAGTATCCGAAACTGCTCCAGGAGACATTCTTTTAATTTTTGGCATAGGGGATCTTCCTCATTATATCCAAAGCAAAATCTTGTTGGTCGGTGGCCGGTAATGGCGCAGGCATACTGATTCATATAAATCGCCCTTGATAACTGCCTTGATTACGCATATAAAGCAAAAATAACGCAAATAATAATGCGTATAAAGGTTGTATTATAAAATTATAACACAATACATACGAAGTATCAAGAATTGCTTTCTGCTATGCTAAAAGAGCAGAGAGGTGAGCGTATGGACGAAGAATTTATCCGCAATCGGATCACAGAATTGCGATTGAAAAAAGGTGTTTCAGAATATCAGATGAGCATGGAGTTAGGGCAGAACAGAAGCTATATTCAGGCGATTTCCTCTGGGCGTTCTATGCCGTCTATGAAGCAGTTTCTCAACATCTGTGAGTATTTTGAAATCACGCCGCTTCAATTTTTTGATGCACAGGAAAATAACCCTCAGCTTATCAAGAAGGCTTTGGACGGAATGAGAAAGATGTCAGATGACGATTTGATTATGCTGATTGGTTTTATAAGTCGCTTAAACACAGAAAACTAACGATAGGAGGCAGTAAGCGTCCCGTCGTTAGTTTTTCATTTTATGCGCAGCATATTGTGGCAAGCAATGCTTGTGGCTATCCATTTCGCCACAAACTGCTTGTTGAGGGCAGTGCCCCCAAGCCCCTTTGAACACAGAATTTCATTCTGTGGCTGCGCGTTCTACGAACGCTTTTGACCGGGACCAGCTTATCGCTGGCCGTGGTCTTTTTCTTTTTCAACATCCTGTTCTACCTCCATTTTCAGCACTCGATCCACATTGGCCTTTGCCGTTAAAAGCTCCCGCATTTCCTCACGGGAACGCCGGTACTCGGCATAGGTCTTTTTCTTTTCTTCCAGCAATTTCGCGTACTCCGTCTGTAACTCTTTGACCTTGGGCAGCTTCTTGACGCCCATCTCATCAAAGGCATTCTTAGCAGCCTGGTGGAGCAGAATTTCTTCCTCATGTTCCTCCCGGAATTTCTTAGAGTAGCCTGCCTTGCGGTATGCCACATAGACCTCACGGGTCTTGGCATAATTTACAATGTGAGTACGCAGAACAGCAATCTCTGCCATGCGCTTTTCAGCCGCTTTGATCTGCGCCGAAAGCTCATTGTGATGTGCCGTGGCAGCCGCAGCCTTTTCTTCCAAAACCGCATACTCCAGCAGGTTATTCTCTGACAAGTAATTCATGGTCTGCGCCATCTGCTTGAGGTTGAACACCTTGGCCCATCGAGCATAGCCAGCACCTTTTCCAGCCTGCAATTTTGCCTGAATGTCCACCAGCAGATTGACCTTCTGCGTCTCTGCCTGTGTAACTATTTTCTTTCGTGGGGTATGCGCTTTCTTCCCGGAGAGAACCGCCTGCAAATCATCTAATCCATATCCTTCGCCCAGGCTGTCCATTCGGGCGGCTTTCTCCCAACCGGGGAGCTTCAGGCGATATGATTTTCCGCGCTTTGATACCTCACAGCCGGACTCTTGCAGCAGCCTCAGCAGCTCTTCAAAGTCAGCAGGACTTTGTGATAATGCATTGTCAATCGCCACACGAAGCAGCTCTCGGTGAGAGGGCTTTGCCTGATCGCCCAGCCATTTGTTATAGCTCTTTCCGTGAGGTTTCGGGTTCTCTACAATAGACAGTCCGTTTTCGATGCAGATGGTGTCGCTCAACTGACGGACCGCCTTGGTGCTGCCCCAAAAGTTTCGGAATTTCCGGTCATATTCTAAGCTGACCGATGACCAGATAATGTGATTATGAATGTGCGATTTGTCTATATGAGTGCAGACCACAAAGGCATGATTGCCCTTGGTAAAACGCTTGGCAAATTCCACACCCAGCCAGTTCGCTTCTTCCGGAGTGATCTCACCGGGGCGGAAGGACTGGCGCACATGATAGGCGATCACATCATCCGCGCCGCGCACTCGTCCGGTAGCGGCAATGTACTGCCGCTTTGCCAGAAGGAACTCCGCATCCACAGTCCTGCTGTCACACGCATAGCCGGTAATGAGCCTGCCATTATCTGTTTTTTTGGGATTGGCCACATAGTCGATGATGTCACTGATCGCCCGACTTTCTGTGCGGCCCTTGCCGACATGAAGCGGCATGATTCTTGTGGTTGCCATAGGTCAGACCTCCTTCCCGAAAAGAAAACGGCCTGCCATAGCAGACCGCTTTCACTATTCTATAAAACTTTCTTCATCGAAAAAATTGAACTCATCATCTTCTAAGTGTCTTGGTGGAAATCTCATTTCATATTGCTCTTGCGCCAATGCACGGACATCAGGCCGCCTATCCTTTAGTCGATTTTTCAGCCAGGACAACTGCTCTTTCGATAGCCTCCATGGAAGATTCAAAAGACGATTCAGTGTCATCAGTTCAGCCTGCTTTTCTGCTGGTAGCGAAGCACAGGATTTACAAATGTGGGATGCATGACCTTTGCCTGAAAATTTTTCGTTGGCTTTGTATTCACCACAAACTTTACAATAGTGTCCATGCTTTTTCATAAGCTGATGCCCTTCTCGCAAAGAACATATAACCTGCGAATTGCTTTCATAATCACATCCCATTCCAAATCAGAAGCATAAGAAAACTTTTTACGGTATGCCTCCCAAAGTTTTTGCATAACCGAATCATTTTCCACTTCGTCAAAAACTTCTTCAGCCTGGTTAAGATACTTCTCCGATCCCCGTTTATGAGCAGTTGCCAGAAGCGCATCATGTAAAATTTTCGGGTTCAGCGTGGTTCCATGCAGCTGTTCTAAAATGTAAATATCGTAGAAATCTCTCATGCGGGTATTGGTTGTGGTTCTAGTAATAATGGTTTCCAGTTTTTCTGCCAGCACAGTTTCTAAATTATAAGCCCAAATATCAATGGAGCGATCTTCCAGCATAAGTTTGAATGAATACCGAACCTCTCTTGGAGTGATTGCATCTCCCGTAGAAATATCAATTTTCAAAGGGGTCACTACACCATCGAATGTTGTACTCATGCTGACACGAATCCCCGGATACTCTGCTTCATCCATAATTTCCGAAATACTTTTCAGCTGAAATTTAACACCATCATCAATCGGAACAATTACGATTGATGAAATTAGATTCTCAATATCCTCCACATTAACATTAGCTCCTTTTATGGTTGCATCCAAATCCATCGTAGAGCGGGCATCCAATCCAACCATAGCCGCTACCAACATACCACCCTTCAAGATAAACTTATCACGATACTCAGAAAGAGAAATACGCTCCAAAAAACGCTCCATCATGTAGTTCCTCATTAAAATCTGAGCATCTGCGGATTTTTCTCTGGAAAGGTTTCGTATTAAATCTTTAAGCTGCCTTGCTGTTTTTATCATAAAAGTACCTCCAAATACTGTCGTAAAATTTTTTCCACCTTGAACATCCCAGCATATTGCATTAAAGCTCGCAGGTTCTTATCTTTTCTACGGGCATACGCTTTCAGTGCTCCCTGAAAGGTCTGAATTTCAATTCTGCTACGGCTTCTGAGCAAATCACAGATCGTTCGCTCCATATCATAAACCGGCACAGTATGCCCGAACGGAGTTTTCGCTGTTGTAAGTCCTACATCATGTAAGTCTGCTTTAATCGTAAAAACTTGAATGCCTTCTGCTTTCATTTTGCTTGGATTGCATCCAGTTTTGACCGTAACTGTATATTCTATTGGTTCACGGTCTGTCAGATCGTGAAAAAATAAAGCTGTTTCATGTGAAAATACTGCTTGTTCAAATCGCAAATGAAGCAGATACATGGCATCCACCCAGGAATCTTTGGACAGATAAATCCCATGTGCAACTCTATCCAAATCTCGTGAACGCACATAATCATAAAATACCGGCTTTGAAATTCCAGAGGATACGACCTGTGATGTTCGCAGCATTCCTTCTTGTGCTGTTAGCATCTGATCCAGCTGTTCAAATTGTCCCATCATGTCACTTCCTTTCGTACTAATATTATATTCAATATTAGTTCAAAAGTAAAGTCGTGGATATAAAATTCCTTTTCCCAAATTTAACAGACGGTGTCTGGCATTTTATGGTTTTGCGTATTTTTATCCATAAACCAACTCCTGAATTGCAAATTTCAAACTCTGCACCTTACCCATCAGCCAGATTGCAGCCAGTGGCAGCCCCATCGGGCTAATCAAAAATGCCATGACCAGCAGAATCACACCATTCTGCGGGGAATAGGTAAGCAGCACAGCCACACCAAGCAGAGCAATCACGGTACTGAACAGGCCGAGCACCAGACCGGATATGTAGATCAGCCCCGTGCAGAGCCAGACAAAAAGTGTCAGAACCAAAATGACCGGTGCAGTTATAATCATCAAAAGCCCTTTCAAAATCTTCATGTCATTTCCTCCTTGCAGCGTTCTTGGTATCTTTTCTAATCATATTATCCGGCATGGGCAGGCAAAAGACAAGGATACCGATAAAAAGAAAAAGCGGAGAGAGGAGCAGCGAAGTAATGCCGTTCCTCCCTCCGCAAATGGAGTATCTATCCCTGTTATAAGAGTTTGGAAAGCTGGGTAATGATTTCCTTTACGCCCTCCCATAACTGTTCCTGCCGCTGGGATATATCCTCCAAGTCAGCATCATAAACCCGCCCAGTCTCATGCACTTTACGGGTCAGCTGGTTTAAGTTGTTGCTGCTTCGGCGCATCAGGGAAACAAGCTCCTTCAGCTCCGGCAGCTCCAGCTTGACTACATACCCATCCAGCGCCATTTTTCTTAGATAGGCTTCACGGTTGGAGGTTCCAAACTGAGACATTTTTTGCTCAATCACAGCAAGCTCCTCCGCTGAAACTCTAAAGTTTAATTGCATATCCCGCTTACGCTTTGCCATAGTTATCGCTCCGGCTCCCGTTTCTTTGAGGCGGCGGGCTTATGGGCCGGCAGCTCCTGTTTGAGCTTATCCCGTACTGAGGGACGGGACGGTTGCAGTTTTTCTCCCTGAGTACGGCTACGCTGCTGTTCTTCACGCACCAGATCAATAAAGCCATCCAGTACAGCAGGGTGGCTGTTCAGGACATAACCACAACGGACGGTTTCGGGGTTCTCGTTGGGAATGGTCTTAGCCCATTCCTTATTGCGTCGGGAGTAGCGCCCATCCCAGTCCTGAAGCTGGACGGTGTTGGCCAGAACCAAAGCCACACGCTCCATGCCATAGGTCTCGATCACACCCTTTGCCGCATCGTGACTGAGATACATTCCGTCGAAGTGTTCCCGCACCGCCGCTTCAATGGACTCCTTGCATTGGAGATTTACATTGTTGAAAGCTCGGTACTGCTCCAGCTCCCCATGTTCTCTCGCATAGGCGGCAGAGTGGGGATAGACCGGTGTTGTTCGCAGTTCCTCTTTGGCTCTGCACACATCATTGGCACGGTTCTCAATGCTGTCCCGGATCACATCCATGTGGCCGGTCTCCAGCTTTTCAAAATAGCGGTACACATCCGCCAGCGGCGAGGGAGATTCCAAAAGCGCCTCTGCCTGGGCATCGGTCAGCTCCAGTTCCTCCATCGCCATCACGATGTCCTCACGGATGGTGTACTCATAGGTGTGGTGCAGAATTTCTTCCGGGGGCTGGCTTTTCAGCCAGTCCCTGTATTTGTCCTGCTCAGCGGCCATCTTTTCATAAAGGGCCATATTCAAATCGTTGGTATTCATGTTATCGCACCTCCTCATGTTGTTTTGGTTTCTTGTCAGTACTGCGGGGCGGCACCGGGCGTTTCAGATGATCCAATACCGAAGGCCGTGTGCTTTTGGCAACGACAGCTTCATCGTGTGCCGGTCCCTTTCCGTCGATGTTGAGCAGGGTATCCAGCTCCACCAGACGGGCGTTTTTGCTTCTCAGTTCTTCTTCATAAAGGAATGGCTTTCCAACTTCCTCCTTTGCGGCAGCCTGCTGCTGATAGAGGTTATCCAGCTGGGCCTTTGCCGCCTCCAGACGCTGGGGCATCTGGGCGAGGGCATTGTCGATACGGGTAAGATTTCCGCGAGGGTCTGTACCAAGGGTTGCCCGGTGGGTCATCTGTCCTTTCAGCAGGAGCGTATACTCCTGTTTCCAAGCGGAAAATTCCACGGATATGGCATAGCCCCGGTAGCTGCCGATCTGCACCGGATCGGAGGTTTTGACCTCCTTGCAGGCATCCAAAAGGGCTGCACCGGCGTTCTCCTTATCGGTCAGCAGATCGCCACGGATTTCCATACCAGCAAAACCGTCCTCCGGGTGCGGGTGCGCTGCCAAAACCTCCAGATCGGATTCAAAGCCCTTGATAAAACCTTTGTGCTTTTCAATCTCCTCCGGGAAGTATTTGAGCAGCTGGTCCTCCAGACGATATTGCTTGCTCTGGTGGTCGGCTTTCATCAGCTTCAGGCGGGATACCTCCACATCCAAATCCATACGCTCCTTGATGCGGGGATCTCCGGCACACAGAGCCTTGATCTCAGCAAAACTGAGGGCTGTTTCATCCACATCATCGCAGGAGCGCACCGGCGATTTAGAAGTCATGATCTGACTGATGAATTTCTGCTTGTTCTCCACTGTCTGCCAGAGGTATGCGTCAAAGGTTCCCTCGGTCACATAGCGGTACACATGAACAAGGGGGTTCTGGTTGCCCTGACGCTCGATACGCCCCTTTCTCTGGGCAAGGTCTCCGGGTCTCCACGGACAATCCAGATCATGAAGTGCCACCAGACGGTCCTGCACATTGGTGCCTGCGCCCATCTTGGCGGTGCTGCCCAAAAGGACACGAACCTGACCGGTACGGACTTTAGAGAACAGCTCCTTTTTCCGCACTTCGGTATTGGCTTCATGGATAAAAGCGATCTGGTCGGCAGGCATCCCCTGGGCAATGAGTTTCTGACGAATATCGTCATATACCGTAAAGGTCGGTTCCTGTTCCGGCAGAGGCACAGCGCCTTCCAATGCGTGAAGCAGTGGATTATCCAGCGTTTTCGCCGCCTTGCTTGCAGGAGCTTTGGCCTGTGGTGTAGAAATGTCGCAGAACACCAGCTGGGTCAGCTTGTCAGCTTTGCCGTCCCACCAGATCTGCATGATGTTGTCCACACACTGATTGACCTTTGTTCCGGGTTCGTCCGGCAGCATCTGGTTGACGATCCTCTGGTCAAGCCCCAGCTTACGGCCATCCGAGGTAATCTTGAGCATGTTATCCTGGGACGGGTCAACAGTTCCGCTGTGTACCAGCGATGCACGCTCCGAAAGAGCTTTGACCATTTCCTGCTGATGTTCGGTAGGCTGCGCCACGATGTTGTGGTACTCCACTTCCGGGGTAGGCAGATTCAGCTGATCGGCAGTCTTAATGTCGGCCACTTCTTTGAACAGGTTCATCAGCTCCGGCAGATTAAAGAACTTGCTGAATCTCGTTCTTGCCCGGTAGCCGGTGCCTTCCGGTGCCAGCTCCAATGCTGTGACGGTCTCCCCAAATCGGGAAGCCCAGCAGTCGAAGTGGGTCATGTTCAGCTCTTGCAGGCGTTCATATTGAAGATAACGCTGCATGGTGTAAAGCTCGGTCATGGAGTTGCTGACCGGTGTGCCGGTGGCAAAGATCACGCCACGGTTTCCGGTGATCTCATCCATATAGCGGCACTTGGCAAACATATCGGAGGATTTCTGCGCGTCCGATGTGGAAAGACCAGCCACATTCCGCATTTTTGTGTATAAAAACAGGTTCTTGTAGTTGTGGGCCTCGTCCACAAACAGCCGGTCCACACCCAGCTGCTCAAAAGTTACCACATCATCTTTTCGCCCCTCGGCTTGCAGCTTTTCCAGTCTGGCTTCCAGAGACTTTCTGGTACGCTCCAGCTGCTTGACGGTAAAACGCTCGCCGCCGCTGGCCTGCACCTCTGAGATGCCCTCGGTGATCTCGTCGATCTGCTCATAGAGAAGCCTTTCCTGACGCTCCCGGCTGATGGGGATACGCTCAAACTGACTGTGTCCCATGATGATGGCGTCGTAGTCACCGGTCGCAATACGGGCGCAGAACTTCTTGCGGTTATGGGTCTCAAAGTCCTTTTTGGTTGTGACTAAGATGTTGGCAGAAGGATAGAGGCGCAGAAACTCCGATGCCCACTGCTCAGTCAGGTGGTT
>NZ_JAVYJB010000016.1:0-72307 GCF_032490495.1 Pilosibacter fragilis
GAGAAAGAAAAGGTTCGTAGTTAGCATGCGTCCAATTCAGTATCTGGAAGAACTTTTAGAAGCTTAAAAATAGCTGAAAACAGAATTGGTGGTAGACAATCATTCATGCGTTTGTCGTGGTTTTGCCCGCTCCTCCACTGGACATGTTTCCATTCTGATGTTATACTTGTTCTGTTCTCATACAGTTTTCAGGGAGGTTTTTACCATGTCCGAAGAAAAAGATGCAAAAATCCAGGAACTGGAAGCCGAAATTGCCCGTTTAAAGGACGAAAATTCAAAGCTTCAGGAGACCGTCCAGTGGATGCACGACCTGATCTGGAAGATGGTCCGTGAACGCGAGGGACAGAAAGGAGATCCGTCCGATGGTACATACGCTTGTCCCGATGTCCGTGAAAATTAAGATCAAAAATTTTGAGACACCGGCGAGACTAATCAACCATATGGAATTATCCTGCGCAGTCGGCATGGCGTGCCGTCAGGCTTCGCTTCCGTGTCCGGAGGGAACTGCCGGAACAGATCTCAAGGAATTCGTAAAGTCGGTTCCGGACACGATCTATTCGAGTCCTGCCGTTGACGAAAAGCTGAAAGTGCTGATCCGCGATTATATCTACAAAAAGGGCGAGGTTCTGGATGATGATTCTCTGGTCACCCTGAAGCTCGGATATGAAAACACTTAAGTGATCGTGAGGATCCCGAATCATCACGCACTACGATCCAAGTCCGGATCACAGGAAAGGAGTTTGCAGCTATGGATTTTACACCAGCAGAATTTCCAACCACTGGAGTTTCTGAAAAAGAATTCATTGATAAGATGATCGCTCTGGCAAAGGCCGGCGAAGACGAGATGGAGCATTTAAAATGCGTATTCTACACATGGGCTGTTTTTTATGAGGCTGACGAGGAGACCACCAGCGGTATCGCTGAGTTCCTCGCAAATGCGGCTGAGATTGCAGAGAAAGACGCATTTATCAAAAGTCTGACTTGCATTTTATAAGAATTCGCACGTCCGCGCAGTGCAGAGGCTGACTATTTTTTCTCTGCCGTGCTCATATAAAAAGATACCGGCATGACCGCGAAACGCACAGCTCATACCGGTATCTTTTTTTGTTTAACAGGAAGGCACATTCTTTTTTATCTTCATTTATTCTTCAGTGCTGTCCTCTTCCGGGCAGAGATACTCAATCAGAGCGTCCTGCTCTTTTCCGGAAAGGCGGAAGAAACCTTCGCCCACGCAGAGGTAACCGTCCTCAACATAAACTTCGCTGGAATCGAAATACTCGCCCTTAGCGAACTTGCGGTTTAACTCCGCGTTGATCTCGCCATAGTTCTCCACCTGAAGGATCTTGTTTTTCTTCTGCTCGATCTTCATTAAATGATAATATGCTTTCTTTAAATAGTCGCCCCGTTTTTTCATTAGAGTTCTCCTTTACTTTCGTTTCATATTTCTCCCGGCAGTTCTTGGTTCCGGGAAGTGTTCTGTAATTTAAAGTGTAAAGCATGAAAATAATTTTGTCAATCTGTGCTGTTCTCTTTCCAGTATAAATAGCTTTTCATGTAATATTTCGTGTGATACTTTCCCCATTGATATGCACTTTCAAACTTTTATCTGCAGGGATAGCGTTTTGCAAAAAACATACAAACAGGCATAAAATAAGGGAAGTCCTGACTTTTCAAGACTTCCCTTGTCGTGGACCTGAGGGGAATCGAACCCATAACCATAGATTCCTTGAAAGCCCCATAAATAGCGTTTTCCTTTATTTTATGCAGGTTTCACAGGAATGTTATAAGCCTGTTTCTTGCTGTTTTTTCTCCCAAAAACGCTCTTTTTCGCCATTATGCAACACGAAATGCAACACGAATATGCTCTCTTAGATGTCCTGCATTCTTTCCCTATATGAATGTATTCTACATTTTTTGTTAAGGAATCGGCTCTTACTTATGCAGGACACCACCTCTTCCCTACTTTTCTACATACCACACTTCCATCGCACCATTAGTTTTGCTATGCCAACAAGCACCCTGAAGATCTCCGTCCTCCTGGAGATAATACCAGTCTCCAGAGCCGTCAGCCGGATCCACCTGCTTTGTGTCTGGATTCCAGCGGTGCCAGCCGGTCCGGATGTACCCGTTTGCTCCGAAGAGATAATGATGGTGGTTGATCAGACGCCAGTCATTTGTAACCCAGGATCCGTCTTCGTTCTGCCACCACCAGCCGTGCGCGTCGTGCTGCCATCCTTCTACGATCTGTTTTTCTTCCGCCGATGGCCATGTCTTCATGAACTGCTCCGGCGTCTTAAATTTCTTTTTTATCCCGCTCGTCGATGATCCCCAGTCTGGCAACTGGAAATGTGGCTTGTCCACGATGCTCTTCCAGGATCCGCCCCATTCCAGTCCGATCGATACACCGATCGCGCCGACTTTGGAAAAGAATCCATCTTTATCATAATAGGCACCGCAGCCGTCGGCTCTGTAAATATCAAACGCCGTGCCCCACTGATGATAGCTACTATAACTGCTGCCCTTTGCATTTGTGACAATTTTCCCCGGCTTAGTGCGTCCCTGTGCATACAAAGCATCCTGCTCAGCTGTTGTCCGGAGTGTTTCTCCGATCTTGATCTGTAGACCCTGTTCAGCGCATTTACGGATCAGCTCCGCAGCCAGTGTCTGGAGACGCGGATGGCATAATGTAATATCTCGCATAATCTTGTCCTCTTTTCTTTATAATATGAAAAAAGATCAGGATATGTTTTCCTGATCAAAGTTTAATTTTCTGGTATCTTGCAATCTTATTTTGCATATGCTATAATGCCGTTAGGCAAGAAAAGATGTTATATGCCAGTGATGGCAAAGCGAAAACCCCGGAGTGGTCGAGACTCCGGGGTTTTCTTCTCATTTTATGTAGTTGAGCATCTACAGGCTAGTTACCGGCTATTTGTCGCCATCTAACCATTTGATGATGTAGTGGCAAACCACACCAGCCATGACGGCGACAAGAAAAGATGTTATTGTTTCCAATGACGGCACCTCCTTCCTGTCACCAGTTTGGGAGGCGGTAACATTGGCATTATAGCATACAAATCTGTTTCATTCTACATGTTTTGACATTCTTTGTTGCGACGTCGCAACGGTCATATCCCGGACCGTGACGGGAGATAGATGGATCACCTCCTTCTAATCTTTCAGATTTGTTTCATTGCTGCTATCGATTTTATCTTTCAGAACTGCAATGTACTTCATCAGCCACTCTGGAACCCGTGCTCCCATGCGACCGGCGTTTTCAGTGATAGACAAGGCCTCGTTTAATAAGTACCATACTGTTGTCAAAAGGGACAGCATCGCAGACGGCAAATGATATCCGAGATTTCCAGATGTCTTTGCTAAGATGTAATCAATTACAATTGCCACAGTGATCACAAATAAGTATGCGATCTTCTTTGCGATTCCCTTTGCTCCTTTTTTACTGGACCAACCATATGATGTGTCTCCCGGATGATCAATCGCTTCCACCATACTCGCAATCATCCCGCTGATATAGTCAACGACCATTAAAAAGACAAGCAACCCTAACAAATAAAATGTGATTCCCAACTTTTCAGACAAAAAAGCGATTACTCCAGTTGCAAGCAGCTGGATTGTTGTACATGTACCTTTGCTCATTCTCATTTCTCCTTTTGATTTTCTTACTATATTGTATGTTTGTCCGTCAGATTAGTCTGTAGTGTGGTCGCGGCCCCCCGAACTTTCGGTACCGGATCCAGTCATCCAGAATGATCCCGGCCAATGCCACCGGCAGCCACAGCACAAAGTACTGCGGGCAGATCTGCCCCAAGAGGTTGCCCGGAAGCCCACTGTAGTTCCAGACTCCCCAGCCGAGCCACAGATTGACGATGCAGCCGGTCAAGAACTCTAATGTCGTGATTCCGACCGCACCGATGAGGATCTGCTGCCATAACGGCATCTGCCAGGGAATAACCTCGTTGATCAATCCCAGAAATACAAAACAGATCCCACCGAGTAAGAACATGGTCCAGTGGCTCCGGCCGCGCCAGATCAGCTCGATCAATATGTACAGCAGACCTCCAACGTCAAACAGAAACAGGTATTTATTCAGTAACCTGTGGTTCATCTGCATCACCTGCTCTCTCTTTCTCTGTTGCAATATATGCCTTGAGGACATCTGACTGATACTGTTCCGGGACATCTGCACCATAATAGATCTGCTGGATCTCATCCGCTGTCTCACATCCTGCGATCCACATGTTTACGGCATTGCAATAGGTCGTGTGGTAAGATACGTAAGCCATTGCCGTGGATGTGATGATCTGCATATCCTCTGCACTGTAGTATCGGCATGGCTGTCCGTCCGCGTGGTACTCAAGCTCAGTGGTGCCTGCTGCAAGTTGTACCTGCTTACCGAAGAGATTGAGCTGATCATGCTCCGTCAAACTAAAATGCTCCGTGGATCCATCCGTAAGAGTCACATCGACTCCGAAATAGATGGCAGTCTCACATGCCTGACTGATCTCTCGTTTTTTCGCTACCTGCAGCTCTTCCAGAGTCGGCTCATACGGCTCCGGCGGAAGGATTTCGCCACCAGTATCCGGATCCGGTGTCTGGTACACGCTGCCATCATCTGACAGATAGACTGTCTGACCCTCATCGCGATGCACCGTATTCCAGCCAGTTAACACAGCACACTCGATGTCTCCGGACGTGTAAAGTACAATGTCACCGTTCCACTTTGTAGGCGGCGTACAGGCGAAAACGATCTGCAGCACATGCGGTTCGATTGTCTGGATGCTCCTGATCTCGTAGAGCTTACCCTTGACTTTGATTTTTTCCATGATTTTTACCTCCATGATTTATTTTTTTGTATATAAAAAGGACCCTCGCGGATCCTGAATTTTCAAATTTATGTGATTTTTCAATTGACTTTTGTCTCTATGAGTTGATTTTTCTTCTTTCCCTCAATTGTATAGTGAAATGCCAATTATAGGGAAATTCACCAATAAAAAACACAAAGACATCATTAAAATTGGCTCTGTCGTAAACTCTCGCTCTGTCGTATGTGTATTTCCCAGATATAATACCCTTACTACTGTTAGGTGTATATATTCTTCGCTTGAAATTGGTGCTGGAGAAGACCAATTTCAGCTATTAGCATGGGATACCAATACGCAAAACGATTCCACATCCACAAACTTGGAAGGATACTACATTGTAATGCCAATGTTGTCTAAGTAATAGCTTTACTTTCGTTCTCGTAGCTATCAAACATAAGCAGCCATGCCACATATATATGTACATTTGTTCGTGTAGAACCATCAGATTCTGACGGATATTTGGGTACATCCGGATTTAGTATCTTATGGACGCGCACTTCAGTTAACTATGGCTGGTGTATCTTAATATCTGATAATCCCCAAATGGTAGTTTTTGGTCGGAATTCCACTGGATGGCATTGGTATGCGCCGTCGTTGACCGAAGTATCATAGCTTTGTAGCGCTAAAAGTTCCGTTATTACATTTTACGATGCCGCAATCGTTAAAAGCCAAATATAATACTGCTCCGTATTTATGATTACCATATATATAACCGCATACGCAGAAATTATTACTATCAACTAAATTACAAGCAAATACCTGTTTTTCTGGAAAGCTATTCCATAATCCTTTTATGGTTGTAGCATGATTACCTTCTAGATTGGATGTGCCTAATTGGGCTGTAAAAATATTTGGTAAATCATCCTTTGTTGCAGATTCGGCCCAGCCGACCCACGTGTTATTATATTTGGTATTTGTATATATTTTTGACGATGCGTACGGGACAACAATCAAAGATATCCACGAATCACTTAAATAATTTGCAATTATCATACCTCCTCTTGATGACAGAGGTGCATTCGTTGCGCCAGCATCATAGTAATAAAATCCTGATGTCTTTATGCTATACAGATCCGTGATTTTCTTTACAATCGGGATCCCGGAATTACTCAAATTGTTATTTGTGGTATTCAAATCACTATACAATTGAGTGTACAGATCTTTCAGGACCTTCCCCTGCGCCGCCGAAAGCGGGAGCCCAGCATTGTCCGTCACACAGTTGTTGACGATCTGACCGGCGTGGAGGACGAACTGCAGTCCGGCTTTTAAATTTCTGAAGAACTGGAAGAAATTCATCCTCGACTTCATGGCTTCAAGAAAACTTGGGAAGCTGCTAATCCCTTCCACTGTTCCGGAATCATCGAACTCTGGACTTTCAATATCCATAATATCCTGCACTGTTGCAGTTCCGGCCGGATTCACGGTAAGCGTGATCTGTGACGCATTCTGCACTGTGTGCTGAATATTGTATATGTACGCTGACGGGGAGATGTCACTCTGCACCGGCATTTCATCTGGAGTTGTCGCTTGTGTGACAGAAAATAATGTTTCCGCTCCGCCCTCAATCTTGGCATAGAGTCCGATCGTCTCGATTCGATACGTCTGATCCACTCCATCATTATCGAAGCGGACACTCACCTGTGCCACATTTCCGCCCAGTACTTTACTGTCAAATGGCAGCACACTCTGCACCACATCCTGTAGCCCAGTCAGTGCCGGAACATCGGTTCCCACCGGATATGAATAACTTGATGTTTTTGCGCTTGTGAAAATTAAAGGTTTCTCATTCGCTAACGCTTGCGCAATAAGGTTCTGTCCGTTCTCTGTTACAATGGCCGCTCTATATACTCCCATCGTTTTTTCCTCCTATTCGTTCGATATTGTCTGAATCTTGGTGCCTGATACCGCTCCACCTGTATTTGCCGCCTCTTCGATGTCATAAACGGTATGTCTGTAAATTGTCTGTACAAATACCCGTGAAACGGCTCCTGCTGCGTACAGGCGGCACGGAACACGGTTTGTTGTCTGCTGATTGGCAAGGATCTGAATGTGAGCTGGAACAACATCCCACAAAAGATCATAAAGAAGGTCGATCGCCCCGTAACAGTCTGATGTAACTTTTATCTTCAGCTTACAAGCTGCTGAATCAACGGACATCTCATATCCGTCTTCCCCGTACAGCTCCGTGAGCTTGTCTCTCAGAAATTCAATGGAAAAGGGAACGATCGTGTTGTATTTCTGCAGTACCCGTGCTCTCCGGTATTCCATCGTGTCTCCAAAACGATACGTGATCCCCAGGAGCTTTTCATAATACGCAATCGTCTCCTCATCACAGGTTGCGATGTAATTGTTGTCCTTCACCTTCTCGCTTGTTTCATCAAGCTTGTCAAGACTGTATCCATGTGCTTTTAATATCTCTCTGAATTCGATGATTGGCCGGAAGTATTCCGGCAACTGTCCTCTTAAAGTTTCTTCCGCTCTACTCACCGTTGATCACCACCGTCCCCAGTACCGGCACCTGCTGCAATGCAGATGTCTCTGTAAGCTTCAGATCTCCGCTGACGCCGTTGATCTTTACATTGGACACATTGACAACATCCTGGATCGTCAGGATGGAATAGATGATCCTGGACGCGTAGACTGTGACCGCATACGTGATCTGATGGGATTTTATAGCATCTCCCCATGCTTTACAGAGCGTATCCAGATATTCCTGAATCTTCTGCCTGATCTGATTTTTATAGGTTTCAACACCGTTCGGCATCGTCTCTACAAAATCAATGTCACATGTAATATTTAAAGTCAGCGCTGTCCCCGTTGTGATCGTCACAGCCGCGCCGATCGGTGCGATCCCATATCCGTCTGCGGATGGTGCGCTGCCGCCATCTTCCGGCGGGCAGATGATATTCTGAACCTTCTGGACTGTAGCCGGAAGAGCCGGCCGGAGATCATCCCCGAGGATACTGCAGAGAACAGTCCCGCCGCCCTTCCATGCCGGATATACCTGCACAGCTCCGACTCCTTCGATGGAAAGGATCTCATTTTTGTAAGAGGAGATATTTCCGCCGAATGCAGCGACATCAAACGTCTCATAGAACCGGCTTCTCAGCGCTTCATCTGTCTCCTCTTCCGTTCCGGCCATGATGATATCTCCCAGAACTGCGGATGTAAGATTTTCCACCGGCGTGATTGGAAGCAGATCCCCGGAATAGTTGTTTCCGGATGTTCCCGCATCCTTGCACTGCATCGCATAGACATATTCCGTTCCACCTCCGGAGATCCGATCTCCGGTCACGAAGATCTGGGAATCCGCCCCGTTGATCGTCTTGAATTCCGATCCGGATGGAACTGCGGTGTTAAAGGTTCCTTTCCGGACGGCGGCCGTGGCCTGTTTCCTGGTAAGTCCTCTGGTCTGAACGATCTTATCCAGGCAGTCACCGACTGCTGTGGCCGGATAGGCGTTATCCTGGATCTGTTTTAAGATCATGTAAACCCCTTCCAGATACCAGGCCGCCGCTCCGATCGCAGTCTGGATCATACTGCCTTCCCTGGTATCGATATTGGGATCCACCTGATCCAGCATTTCTTTCTGAATCGCTTCCCTTGTATATCCACTGAAATCGATCACACACTCACCTCCTCCGTCAATGTTCCATATACCGTTTTCACATCAAAGCTGCAGCTCAGCTCTCCCGGTACTTTTTCCGTAAACACAAAATTTTCAACCGCAAGGATCCGGCTGTCTCCGGAAAATGCATCTTCGATCCGGCGGGGAAGTTCACTCTCGATATAATCCCGTTCTTCTCCCACCAGGCTCTCCAATTCACTCCCGAAATCAGACGAATAGATCTGCCACCGGAACCGCTCATTCTGAAGGATGATCTCCACAGCCTGACGCATTGCAGGAAGTCCCTCGTCCATGCCGGCAATCTGTTTCGATGACCAGTCGATCAGGAATGTCCTTGTCGGTTTTTCCACATACTGCAGGGTCACATCGAGCCCCACACCTTCCGGTAATACTGCCATGATGACCTCCTTATGTAATCTTTGATAATACAATAAACTGCTGCCCTTTTTGCACACGGAGCAGAAGGACCTTGTCTCCCGCCTTTAACCCTTCCGTAACCGTTACGGTTCCGCCGGCGCCGCCCTTCACCTGTTCCGTCCGCTCGATGACGTTGCTTGTCAGGATCAGCGCATTCCCGGAGATCGGCGGCAGGGAAGTATCTGTCTGGATCGTGAGCGGAGAGGTCTTTATGACGGTCCCTGTAGCCTTGTCCGTCATTTTTATCGCATTCACATAGTTTTTTACGATCTCCTGAATAACTCCAAGAAGTTCCGTCGTCATACGATGCTCACACCTCCCAGCTGTTCAAATGATTTCACTTCGATCTGCATGGTATGGTCCTCTCCTTCCCATTTCTGCGTCACCTTCTCAGCGAGAAGCAGTCTGGAAACAGCGAGGTCCTCAATATCTCCGATCTTGACCGGAAGGATCATACCGGCACGAATTTCCGGAATTCCGATAGCTTCCAGCTTCAACGTCTGAAGAACCCGGTTGTAATACTGGAGATATGCCTCACACATCTTGTCGATCTGCGCTTCATTCAGGTTCTCATCCACCTCATCATAATACTGGAGCAGTCCCCACTTTTTGATGGTATCGGTGTCTTCATGTACGTACACGTCAGTGCGTCCGCTCTTTTCGTTCTTCCGTACGAGCTTCACACGGTTATAGGTATCTGAGTCGATATCACGCTTATACGTGTAATCTGTCACCAGACTGCCATCTCCTACCATTGTGTTCGTAAACCAGTTTTTCGCCTCCACAAGCGTCAATTCTCCGGCTTTATCGTACAGAATGAAGATCTTTCCGGTCTGAACGATCGTCTCTGACAGCGCGTCGAATATAATGTTCAGACAGTCTTCATCTTCTTTCAAGAACGTCGGGAACACATATCCGGTTTTCTCCAGTGTTCCAACCGTCAAGCCAAAATCTCCGGCGATCCGGGTGAGGATCTGTTCAAAGCTCATGTTGTCGAGGGAATAGCTGGCATTTGACTTCAAATATCGAAGCTGATCATAAGCGGTATAAGAAGTCTCCCCATCCCGCGTCCGCTCGATCGTAAATACGAACCCTTTAAACAGCTTCATGCCATTCACCAGGTACTCCACGGAGCTTCCCTCCGGGATCCCGATTGAGCCATCCTCAAGACAGGTAAATTTCAGCTTTCCGGGAGAATCCATCCGGTTTGTCGTGAATTCGATCTCCCGGACCACCTCTATGTATTCCATGATCGTCAGCTGTTCCGATCCATCCGGCGCCTTTCCCCTGATCTGAATCTGCAGTGATTTTTCCATTGCTCATCACCCCGTAATCTGCAGCTGGCTTTCCTGTACCCATCCATAGGATCCGACATGGACCGGATATGGATTTCCGGAAACGATCCGCGTCACCGTAGTGCTCAGGTTGTTTGCCGTTCCATGTGGTCTCCCCCCATAGCTGTCATAGCAGTATTCCCCGTTTACGATCACCGCGGCACCGACACGAAGAACCGGGGATTCCACCGCCCTCGGAGTCTCTGTAGACGCCTCGGCGCTTGCCTGCCCTGCGGCCGGAGTCTTTAAGATCGAGACGACCTTCGGTGCATGGGAACGATACTCCTGCAATTCCAGGCTGTAATAGATATCTTTGGGTTCCCCGCCCTTATCCTTCGTCTCAAAGTTTGAAACAATACATTTCATATTGGTGTCGGATCCTCCGGACCTTGTAATGATCAGCCGGCAGATCTGCTTTTTCTTCAATGCATTTTCAAAGTATTTCAGATAATAGGATGGTGCTTTTGCCCCGCTGTTCACATATACAGCACTCCGATCTCCCGGGAAAAAGGATTCCCAGGATACCTCTTTTAAAGATGGCTTCCTGGGAACCACGATCTCACCCACACCGATGACATCATACGTTTTATGGTCTGTCGGATTTTTTATTTCAATCTCTTCCGGGTTTACCGGGAGTTTTATCTTCTTTCCGGCAAATACCAGATAGATCGAACATCTGATTTTTAATTTTGCCATGAACACACTCCTTTCATCATCCGTGCGATACCGATGTCTGGGAGTTCATCTGCTCGATGAGCATCTTCCGGATATAATCCGTGACATCATCAGCCGTCAGATTTCCTCCGGCGGATTCCGGAACCGTCACATGGATCTCAGGTGCCAGAGTCTTTAATTCGATTTTGTTCATATACCGGCGTTCCGCAAGATCCCGGTAGATCTTCAGGTCTTCATCCGACAGCTTGATATCATCCACCTTGCCGACTTTTCCAACCTTTGCAACATTGTCAATATTTCCATTTCCGAGTCCCGAAAGGTCCAGATCACCAAAGCTCCCCGCAAGTTTTCCGATATCAAGATCCAGGTTATCCAGTTTGGAGCCGAGATTTGCACCATAGTTTCCCCATTCTGCCGCTGTAGCACCGATATCAAGGTTTGCCATCCGCTTAATCTGGATTGCATTCTCTCCAAAGGTATCGTCTACCCAGCCAGATAGTTTTCCACGGAAGCCACTCACAGCCCCCTGAAGATGAGAACCTGTCAGTGCATCGATCGCACCTGCCACAGTTTCTACCATACTGAGGATCGTATCCAATGCATTCGAAAACAGATGTGCAATAGCAGCAACCGGATCGTTAAATACATTCGCGAAGAACTCTGCAAACGAAGCGATCACATTCCAGAGTGTGGCAAATACATTGTAGCCAACTGCATAGATCATTCCGAATACCTGTCCGACCCAGCCGCCGACTTCCTGCATCCCGATTCCAAACTGCTGTGCTGCGATCAATGCTCCCGCAAACAACGCCAAAAGAAGCAGAAGCGGCCAGTTCGAGGCCGCCCACGAAGCCATGTGAATTCCTGCCGCCGCGGCACTTCCAAGCGCCGCCTGGATCGCCTGAGCCTTTACAAACAGGAATCCCACTCCCACGGCCGCCAGGATCGGAAGGATCATATCCATGTTGTCGGCAACAAAGAGCGCCGCTGATCCGATCCCTGACAGGGCATCCGTTCCGACTTGAGCCATCACGGACAGCAGCGAGATCGCTTCCCCGAGGATCTCCTGCCCCTGATCCGTCTGAATAAAGTCGTTCCAGGACTGTGCCATCTGCTTTACTTCATGCTGGACGATATTCTGCGCCTGCGTCATCGCATCCGATAGCGTCATCGGGATCGATGCAAACTTCTGATTCGTCTGATCCGCCATATCAAGCAGCGCATTTTTTACGACCGAAGCTGTAACCTTTCCGTCTTCTGCATACTGCTTGATGGATCCGGACGCCCATCCCATACTCTCCTCGATGGTCCTGGCAATTCCCGGAGCCGCCGCCAGGATGGAGTTTAAGTTCTGACCTCGCAGGACACCAGCCGCCATCGCCTGGGTAAGCTGCACCATCGCATTGCTCTGTTCCTGAGCCGACGCACCGCCGATCTTGAACTGCTTATTCACCTGCTCCGTGAATGCAATCAGCTCCTGGTTCGAAGAGAATGCATTTCCGGCATTCAGTCCCATCTTTCCGACTGCGTCTGCCGTATCGGAATAAGCCGCTTTGGAACGCAGTGCCGACTGATAGATCATCTCACTCAGTTCATTCGTTGTCTGAAAGCCGTCGTTCATGAGGTTTAAACGGGCGTTGATCTGAGCCTGGGTGTCAGAGAAATCCAGGAAACTACGAACCAGTGTTGTCACACCGGCGGCCGCGGCAATCCTCTTGATCGTACTCAGGAGTTTGCCCGCTTGGTCATTTGTCTTCTGTGTCTCTCGTCCCAGACGTGACTGGTTTTCGATCGTATCGATCAATGCGGGATTGCCTTCCTTGATTGCTGCTGTCATCTGGTCAAAACTTTTTCCGCTGATACTGTTGGCAGCGTCTCCCAATACCTGAAGGGCAGCTCCCTGTTCCTGGATTTTTCCGCTGAGTTCCGTGATCTTTTGATCCAGGGTATTAAACCCGGCTGCCGCAACCGCATTGGAAGACTGCCCCATCATATTGATGGAGTTGTTGATCCTTTCAGTTGCTCCCACTGCTGACTCACCAAGCGTTAAGAACCGGGTGAATGCAGCCGTAAATTCATCCGTCAAAACAAGAGATTCCTGTATTTTACCCATTCACACCACCTCCTCACTTGTTCTTCATCTCTTCCGACAACCGATCCATCATTGTAAACATAAGAATCTTTTCCCTCAATGGCCGTTTCTCAAAGTCTTCCGGGAAGATTCCAAGGGAGACAAAAGCAAAATAGCTTGTTTCTGTCTCCCAGTCTCCTCCCTCTAAAAGTTTTTTGCGGCATTCTTCAGCTCGCTTGCCATCTTGACATCGTTGATCTCAGAAACCGCATCCATGACAAGATTCTTTTCCCCGATCGTGAACATGAGGCCCGGCACCTCTGTCGGGTCCATGACACCGTAAAAACTGCAAAGTTCTGCATCCTTGAGATTCGGTGTCTCCATGCAGGTCACGATCATCTCATCTATATAAGTCGCATTGTTAAAAACACCTTTTACAGTGTTTCTTTTTACGATCCTATCATTTTCCTTCGGTGTGATCGCCTTCACAATGAACGGGATCTTCTCCCCTTTCTCATCCTTAAAGTTTTCCAGATAAAACTCTTTCGTCTTTCCGGCCGGAACCGGTCTTAAGTATGCTCCTAAATTTCCCATGATCTTTCCTCCTATTTTCCTAACTGTGACGGCTGGCTGTTAAATGATTTCAGTACCTCAAAATCGCTGAATGTGAACTCGATATCGATCTGAAGGCTCTCCGCAGAATCATCCAGGATCGCGATCGGAATCTTCTTTAAGATGACGTTATAGAGCACAACGGTCTGGGTCCCCAGCGAAGATGCTGGATCATCGTTCGTGATCTGGAAGTTGATCGTCGGGAACTTTCCGGTCCTCTTAAACTCGGATAACAATTTTAAAAAGGTCGGGGTTCCATAATAGATCGTAGCCGATCCGGAATACTTTAATCCTTTGACCTTTTCCTGTTCTGTCAGCGCTCCGACAACCTTAAACTCACCCGTCTGGACCTCAGCGTTGGAGTTAAATTTCTTCAGTCCAAACAGAAGCTCATTGCTTCCATTGATCACAGTAAACGCTTTTCCGGCCGCGCCGCGGTAGGAATCCTGCGCAAGTAAATATCCTTCATTTGCCATTCTTTACACCTCCTTATTCGCTGTCAGAATTGGCGGATACATTGACGGTCATGTAGATCTTCTCGATGCTGTCCACCGGCTGGATCGCCACGTTTACAACAACGGCATCGATCTCGTTTCCGGCCAGGACTTCCACATCATCCGGGACAAAGTTCTGCACGCCTCCGTTTGCCTGCATCTCATTCAGATATCCGACGATCCAGCCTTTTAAAAGGTTTCTTCCATCGTCGTTGTTGTTGGTCTTCCCGATGTAGTACAGCGAGAACTGTTTATACACATCGTTACAGAACTGATTTAAGACACGCATCACGCGGTTCTTCGCAAAACATTTCTGTTTATCCACGGTGAAGCTGGTCAGCGTGTTGATATCCGTGCAAACTTTGACCGCATCAAAGGTATCAATGAACACGAGCTTGCCCTTTTGAATGGCTTCCTCGATCTCCGTATCGGTCAGCTTCGGACTTGCCTCCACTGCATTCGGATATCTGGAATATGTCAGGGACTGATTATACGGAGCACCTGCCTCCGCTCCGCCAAGCCACCAGGTTACCTGCTGCGGAGTCAGCACTGTACCATCAGAGAGCTTAACGCCGTTTCCGACCGAGATCACCCACTCGGTATTGCTGTCCTCTGCTCCGGCCATGACGGCCTGGCACTTCCGACCGACACGCTCAGAAATCCGCTTTACAAAGGACGCATATGCTTCGAGCACAACCGACTCTGTCCCGTCGTACACCACGATATCGAACGTGTATTTTTCCAATGCTGTCAGGAATGCGGAATAATCTGCATTAGCGACCGTCGGATCCACACCGCCACTCAGAGCTGTTCCGGCTGTCTCCGTGAACGTGTTTCCGGTTCCCGAGAATGTTACCCAGGCATTCGCAGAAAGTGCAGAAAGTGCAGTTACTGTCTGTTCATCCACTGTCCGTCCATCCACGACCGTAGATACCACATAGGTTCCGCCTGTGTCCGGATCTTCCTGGACGATCATCGTGATATCATTTCCGCGGATGCCTTCATACAGTGCTGTCACCGATAAGGCACCGATCGTTCCGGATGCCTTGACGCCGCCGGTTCCCTTCGGACGATATAACAGGATCTTGATCGGCCCCGGTATGGTATCGCTGCCCTTCATCATTTCCTTAAGGAATAACGCTTTCTCATTTGTGACATCATAGCCGATATACGGAGTCAGGTCTTCTCCCGGAATGATCGTCTGAATGACCTCACAGGGTCCCCAGGAAAGCGGCTCTGCGATCGCCACAATTCCCTTTTCTCCGATACTTGCAGAAAGATTCCCGCTTGATTTCGTATTGATATACACGCCCGGCCGGACCTTATTCTGACTCATCCATGTTCCACCTGCCATGTTTTATCTGCCTCCTTTCAAAGCTGTCTCCAGGGCGTCAACCGCCTCAGAGATCGTGTATTCCGGTTCCTTCAGGATCACCCTGGCGAAATCCGGCTGATATGCCGCAAGACGGCGGCTTTTTAAAAGTTTCTCTGTGGAGTACTTCTTTTCCTCCGTTTTCTTAGTCGTTTTCTTTGATACCGACATTGTTCTCCTCCATCTCCTGCATCAGGTTTTCCGTTTCTTCCACCAGTATCCGCGTCCGGATATGGAACTGGTAATGCAGCTCTTCATCTTCAATATTCCACTGCTGATCATACACCGGAACCGGAACGCTCTTTCCGCTGCCGTCTGTGTATGGGAACGGATCCAGATTCCGGTCCAGAAACTCCGCGATCTCATGGATCTTCCGGTTTCCATTTACCAGGTTCCGCTGCTGTACAAAGACAAGATCCACGCCGAGATCACGGAAATAGTGGTTTCCCACATGCTCCTCGATCGTGGACGGCATGCAGAAAAGAAAGAAGCAGGGAAAACTCGTTCCCTGCTGGTTTGGGCTGTCATATACCGGATAGTCCGGATATGCTCCGGTAAGCATACCGGCCAGGCTGTCGATCACATGATGTAAGGAAAAGATCATTTGAACGCCTCCTCTACCCGTTTTTCCAGTTCCGTCCGGACCACATCCCGGTATCTTCCGATTCCTGCCTCTTTCATGTATTTCCCCTGCACATAGCTCGTTTTGGTTCCGACCATGATACCGCCGGATCCATCCGGACTCCGCTCCAAGAGATTCCCATTGATGATCAGACCCGGAACGAAATGTTTATCGACCCGGTGTCCGTCATTCACATAGGATGCGTACTGCATGTTGTTATTGAGTTCCGTCCGGACACTGCCGCCTGTCACGACCGGCGTTGTCACGCTGTCAGTCGCCCAGTGCTGTGCCATCTGACCGCTTCGCATGTTGGTGCCGGCCAGTGTTCCGTCATTCGGCGGGGTCTTCTCTGCGGCCACACGGACCGCCTCGATCGTAGCGCCTTCCGCGACTTCTGCCATGATCTTCGGGACATTCTCCCCGGCTCTTCTCAGTTCATCCAGGCGTTTTCTCATCTGGCTTCCGAAGCTTGACATCTGTTCACCTCCCGGATCCGATCAGGTTTTCTCTTAAGAGTGTCACCTCTTTATGTTCCAGACCTGTGAGCGCACCGCCGATCGGATCGTAATAAACCTGCGGTGGTCCGGCGAGATACCGTTCCGGCTCGTTTGCATGACCGGTATTTCCCCCGCGGATCACATACAACTCATCTCCGGCCTGAATGTCCACAGAAAGATCACAGGAGAGTTTATCCTCTCCTCTGATCCTGGCGGCATTGTCGGTGGTGCTCGGGCTCCCGGTTCCTGTGTGGTATACGCGGCACGGGATCTTCTCCGCAACCTTTTTCCGTTCCTGCCTGGAAATACTTCCATCCTTCACAGCAACTACTCGGAAAACGTCCATAAGATCCGTGTACCAGCCTTCAAAAATCGGATTATCAAATAACATACATGCCTCCCATCCCCACCAAGCGGGCGAGTGTTGCAAGCTGCTGGCCGTACTGTGTGGCGTTCCAGCTGCCCCACTTCTCCGTTCCGATCGTCACCGCGGAATTGTCATAGCTGACAGATGTGTCTCCCATAGTGGCACTCTTAATGACTCCTGCGGGCTGTGCCTTTGCGGCTGCCTGTGCCGCCCCGGAAGACTCCGGAGCGTATGTCTTTAAGTACATCGCCGCAAAATGCGCCAGGTAAAGCCCCGCGGCGTAACGCCACATGCTTCCCCAGCGCGATGGAAGGACACTGTCATTGACCTGTTCCAGAAACATCTGAAGAATCCCCTGCGGAAGAAGATCCTGAATTTCGGGATCCCCATCATTCTCTGGAGTGACTTTCTTCGTAAACTGCGGGAAGTCTTCCCGGAACATCTCTTCCGTGTAAGCTCCCCGCTCTCCCGGCTGTATAAGGTTCGCCGCCTGCTCTTTTGCCGCCTGAAACTTTGCTGTCATCGGGTTTGTGCTTCCATACGGCCACATAGGCATCACTCTTTCTTTGTACTCTTCGCTTTTACAGACTTCTTAGCCTCTTCCTCCGCCGCAGGTTTCTCAGTGTCAGGACGGATGTCATATTCTGCTGCCTGCTCTGCCGCCGCATCATCTGCCTTATAGAGCTCCTTGTCTTTGGTACCGCCCGGAACCGCAATATTACCGCCGACGATCGCTCTCTGGACGAGCTCACTCTCTGCGACATCCTCCGGGATCTCTCCGATATAATCCTTTTCGATCCGGTAAAACGAGCCATCGGCCCGTCTCACCAGATAATTTCTTTTCGCTATAATAAACATGTGTTCCCTCCTTAAATTCCGTCTACATAGAGCATGGTCTGGTCGTAGAACATCTCTACCTCGGACAGGTTTCCGGCATAGGCAGTGTCAAAGCAGAAGTCATTAGTGTTGGAGCTTGTCATGGCTCTCGTCAGCGGTACCAGCTCATCCATCGCAAGGAAACGTTCCTCATTGCGATAGACCACCATACGATCCACCCCTGCATCTCCGGCTCCCTTGCACCACTTTGTTGCTGCGATCACAAGATCGGATCCGTTCTGCTTGGCAACGTTGTTCTCGAGCAGGAAGGTTAAGATCGTCTTTTCTGCCAGATCTGTCACCTTTGTGGTTGCGAGATAATTGAACTGCTCATACGGCATGATGATATGGTTCGGAATCGCTGCATTATCGTTCTCGGAGGCATTCCACGCTAAGAGGATCGCCTCGTTGATGTCCTTTAAAATCTGATCCGGCGTCTTGTCCTTGAACTTTGTACTGGATGTCGTTGCGCCATTGGATGCCGCGTTTGTTACGGTGACATCCGGATTGTTTAACAAGCCTGTGGTGCCAAATCTGGAAAATCCCACGTAGGTATTCTCATCCATGTGTTTGTCGTAAGTCAGGCGCAGGCCGTCACGAAGGAGACTGTCCATGTTGCGTCCGGTCATATTGCCACGCTGCAGATCGACCCACATCACACGGGTACCTGCGGCAACCATATGAGTTTTATACTGTCCTTTCGAGAAGTCTGCCTGCACCATCGGGATCCCGTTCGCGCCGCCGGAATGCATCAGGTTATCCCCGGAGCCTCCAGTGATGCCGTAACCCACCTGCATCGCGGAAACAAACTCTGCCCAGCCGCCGCCAACACGGATCGGGATATCTCTTGCGTATGTGAAGCTTGTGAGCGGTGTCCGAACGAGCGTATCACGCTTCTCAAGCTCAGCCGTGAGGAACGCCTGTCCGGAGGCAATTCCGGCAGCGTCCATTGTAAATGCACCTGCGTTTGCAGTTCCGGCAGAGCCGCTCACCGCTTTATCTAAGTTGTATGTACCTACATTCTTAAATGCCATGTCTCGTTCCCTCCTATGCGTTTAAGATGGTCAGGATCCGCATCTCTGCCACGCCATTGGCATCTGCGCTTCCCTTCCACTGTGCGTTTGTCAGTTCCACGTTCTTTCCGGTATCTGCTGCCGCTTCAAAGCCTCCGATAACTGCCTTCGGGTAAGACTCATTTTCCACGGTGCGGATATAGACCTTTCCGCCCGGTGCCGGTGTGCCATTCTGGCAGATCACGTTCACACAGCCGCGCTTCATGACCGGCACGGCTTCGTTTTTGTGATATCCGCCCTCGTTCTGGTTCATATAATCCGTTGCGGATTTTACCTCACGAAGTGCGACACCGACGAACTTCGCCGCTGTGGATGCTGCTTCCCACGGTTTTACTGCTCCCGCGGTTCCAAGTACTACCGGCGCACCGAATGCGATCTCACCTTCGCTCGGATGGGTGTCTACCACCATATCTGCCTGTCTTGCATAGCTTCCGGCATAGCCGTGCGGCATGCTCTTTCCAATTACCTGTCCTCTCATCAGTTATTCTCCTTTCTCTTGTGCGGGTTTCTTGCGTCATAAGCGGCCTGACACTGGTCCACATCCATGACCGGCGCTTTATCAGCTGCATTCTTTGCGTTCGCGCGGGATGCATTTAAGATCGCGCTGATATCGCTCTTCGAATCGTTTATGGTAACAAGTTTGATCAGCGCATCAGAAACAGCCTGTCTCTGTACCGGATCCTGGATCGCGGCCACGGTCGGACGCATTGCCTTTAAGATTCCGAGAGCTACTGCTTTGTCCATACCTTCTGAAGATTCTCCATCCATCTCTTCTGCCGGAACGACCTTTGCCTCGCCCTCTTTCTTTTCTTCTCCCTTCGGATCAGCGTCCTCGGTTCCCTCTAATGCCTTGATGGCCTCGTCCATCGGATCCTTCTTTTCTTCCTCCGGAGCTTTATCAAGGACCTCTAAGAGTCTGTCGATCTTCTTATCCAGGGCATCCAGAAACGCGGCGTCCTTGGTCGGAGCCTTTCCTGTCTCTCCCTGCTTCTCCTCTGACGTCTTTTCCCCCTCCGGGGTCGCTCCCTCCTTGCCTTTTGTCTCCTCCGCATCTAACGCGGCCGCAGCATCCATGGCCAGCTGCTGGATCTCTTCCGGACTCTTATCTTTGACGGCCTGTCCGAAGAGGTTGAAAAATAATCCCTTTTTGCTCATTGTTTTCCTTTCCAGCTTTTCTGCCTTTTTGTTTTTATCTGAATCTAAAATAGCGGCCCGCTTCCCGGCTCTTCCCCGGTCCACTACCGCTACATGATTCCCTCTGATATTTTTCTGGCTGTATGTGCCATCCTCATTCTTCGCATAATCACATTCGTATCCGCAGCTGATCTCCCGCTTTCCATTCTGGATCGCATTGATCAGGTCCCTGTCGTGGATATGAAGGTCCGCTATCATGAAGTCCTTCCATTCACCGGTTCCCCGGCGGATATTCTGTGCATGCCCCATCTCGTAGTTTTTCACGTCATCCGGTCCGATCAGTCCCGGCGGATGATCATTTGTCACCGGCTTGCCCTCAAAAGACGCCAGGGCCGCCTCGGAAAACACTTCATCCGGCGAACGGATGACAGCGATGATCCGGCCGGAATCCCCACCGGAGAGCCCCAGCTCACTTCCGAGATAGTCCTGCGTTCCGGTGCGGGCAATTGGCACATTCTTACAAATCAAAAAGCCCTCGCCAGTCTCGAGCTGGTTTGGGCTTATCGTATATCCGTAATACGCAAGCATCTATTTCCACCTTTCTGTCTTGTCGCACCTCGCGCAGCGTTTCACATAGCCACCATACAGGCCGGAATCCCGGCTCCAGTGTTTGCAGTAGTGACGGCTACACCGATGCTGTCTGACCCACTTGAAAATTCCCATTGCGATCACCTCCCTGTTTGTTGCGACGTCGCAACACCTAAAAATGGGTATAAAAATACCACCGGCCATTTCTGACTGGTGGTACTAATCTGTTATTTTGATTTCTTTAATTTCATGCTCCATCACTTCTGTTTCCCACGGAAGTTCTTTTCCATCCTTTAACGGTCTGTGCAGAGTAATACTTGCCTCTTCTGGATCATTATCGTATGCCGAAGAAAATTCCGTACACATTCCAACCAATTCTGATCCGTCATTTAAATAAATCTGCACCTTTTTCCCTTGAACCTGATACATTTCAAGCTCCTTGCCTACCAACATAGCTTACTCCTTTCTCGGCACTATATGGACACCATTTTTCGAATAATGAATCGAAAATCTTGAAGTTTCTATGGTTTCTCCCGTATTTGCATCCACGACAACGCCAATTATATGGTCCGCCGATACAAATTCTTTATTCGTCCAATGTCCCTTGCTGTCACGTTTTATTTGACCTGTTCCGGCATATTGATCAACTAATCGCTGTGCTTCTTCCGCAGATACCTTCAAATAACTACGGCCATCTTTGTAATTTTTGTGTCCGAGGATATGCTTACCCTGCTTTCCTTCTTCTATCGTCTTATTGACTTCAGGAGAACGTATCTTCTTTTTCAGTTTATCATCCTGATACAGGATATGGATCTTATCCCATTTCTCAGCATTATTATACTTCAATTCCCTGAACTTCGCAAAGTCTTTCGGTATATCATTCCCCAGAATGGACCGATACTCTTTATGCTGCTTCATATCCCGAAGGAGCTGCTGCCGATTTTTCTCTTTTTCCCGGTATGCCGCGATCTGCTTCTTCGTCCGGGGATCCCGGCTCAGAGGATTCTTTTCGATGCTTGAAAAGTCCTTGTCCTTCTGGATCCGCTCCGCGCTTTTGCCGATCGTAGTGTACTTGACCAGGCTGTGCAGGCAGTTCGGATGGATGTTCAAGTAGGTGTTCGACAGATCATTACTCCCATACGGATCGACCTTCCCAAACGCTACCGTTAACGGCGGATAATCCGGATTGGTGCCGCTCTTCGAGTACACACGCCCTTCTAACGGCGCACATACTGGACAGGTTGTCCCGACTTTCGTGATCTGCCAGAGATCATATTTCATCGGATGTCAGGAGTGCTGCCACTTCCGCCTGTCTGGCCGTCGTCCGGACCGCCATGTTACCGTAAGCCTGCATGCTCCATTTCCGTCCAGCTTTGTCCGTAAAGCCGGTGATTCCGTTCGTCTCCATCTCTTTTACAAGATCCTGACTGCTCTTGATCCACGGCTTTCCTGCTGCCTCCTGCCGGAGGATCTGTTCCAATGCCAGTTTCCGGTACGGATCATTCTCCAGCCTTGCGATCGTAAACACGTTCTCAACGCTCCTCTTCGCCGTTCCCGCCATCTCCATGAGTTCCCCTTGAAGATTGTTCGCCAACTGCTCCATAATGGCGATCTGGGTCACGGAGCGTGTTCCTGTGATCGTCCTCGCGTTGGTATACCCGGCGGCATCTTTATCCGAGTGATAAAAGATCTTTTCGATCATCACTGGCACATAGCTCCAGGAGGTGTCCACCATGTTCTGAAGGATCTTCTGGACCCGATCCAGCGCCGCTACCTCGGCATATTCTACATGCCCTGCGGCACGTTTCCGGGTGATCTCTCTGATCAGTTCCTGCTCTGTTCGGAGGAAAAGATTTCGAAGC
Source organism: Pilosibacter fragilis (assembly GCF_032490495.1). NCBI lineage: Bacteria > Bacillati > Bacillota > Clostridia > Eubacteriales > Clostridiaceae > Pilosibacter > Pilosibacter fragilis. The sequence goes on from NZ_JAVYJB010000016.1 coordinate 22,506, forward strand.
AGCGCTGTAACATCAGCCTTCTCCGGCGGCCGGATCTTCATTGCCATCGCCTACATCAGCCTCCCCTGTGCTTCCTGGGAAGGAAAAGCCCGCCATAGGATCCTGCATGCTGCGGGACTCCGAGTAGAACTTTCCTTTCCCGGCTTCGATTGCTTCATCCGTGATCTTGCTGTAAAGTCCTGTCTCATCGGACAGACTCTTCAGTTCCTGCATAGCGGTTGCCGCATCAATCAGGTCATTCTGATATGCCGCAAGGACCGCATTGCTCTTCCGCTCTGTGATCTCCGCCACGTCTTTCGCATCCGGCGTCTGCATCGGCGGGAAGTCGATGTCCATATCGTCCGGAATCCTGCCCCATGCCGATAGCGCCATGATCGGGAGCAGCCGTTCAATGATTCCCCGGAGTTCCGTCTCCCGCAGTCCATCGATGTAATCATAATAGTTCTTCAGGTCGGATTCTCCGGTGGAGTTCATGCCAGCAGGCGAACGTCCAAACAGCTTCGTCACTGGCGTCCTTGCGGCTCCGGCCACGTCCATCATGACACGGTCATAGACATCCGGAAGTCCGGTAAAGGTGTACTGGGTATTGTGGATCGCATCCCCCTTGTTGATCATCCGGGTTCCGAAGTTGCTCTCCATCACGGACTGGGCTGCCAGTGTATTCCAGAAGCGCCGCTGGATCTCAGCATTCGCGGATCCAAGCAGCTGATCCAGTCCGTCAGTCTCCTGGTAGTTGATATTCGCCCGGAATGTAAGTGCCGCAATGTCCCCGGCCACGTTGTCCCGGCGGGTCAGCTCCTCATAGATCGCTTCAACCTCCGACTCCCCCCAGTACTGCTCGGTCACCTGCTCCATCCATGGAAGCTCCCTGCCGATGAACCGGATCACCCGGCCGTGATGAACTCTCGCCACCATGGTCCCTGTTTCATCATTCCGGACCGTGTAGAACATCGGAAGCCCGAAGTCTGGATCTTCCGGATCCGTGACAAGCTCTCCTTCCGGGTACACTCCGTTCCAACGATCCAGAATATGAAGTCCAAGAAAGCTTCCCGGCATGATCGTGTCAAGGCTCAGCGGCTGGCTCATGTCGTTGTGTCCCTTGATCAGGATCACGCCCACCGCGCCGCCGTAGAGCCGTCCCCAGTACATTCCAAGGAGCAGCTTCTTCCGGATCTGTGTCCGGCGCTCTAACTGTGTCATCTGCTTCAGGTATTCCGGTGCCACACTGGTCCTCAAGTCGTACCATTTCCTCATCATGTCGTTCGGGATCGTTGAGATAATGTTCTGGATGATCCAGTTTTCCCGGTACAGGCTTGTCAGAAGCTGATAGTTCTGTGTCATCCGGGTCATCGGGTACTCTGTTGCCTGGAGAAGATCCAGCGTTCCGAATCCGATCCTTGCCGCAGGATTAGAAAAGGCGTCCATCGTCATGACGGGCGCCCTCGAATGCATATTTTGTTTTGTAGCCGCCCTTGTCTGGCGTGATGTCCTTTTCTTTGACATTTAACTTCCTCCTATGCCCCGATCCGCCACTTTGGAAGGACCGTATAGCAATAATATCTTAACGCATCCGGGCCGTGATCCTTCTGCTTCACGGGCTTTTCCTCGCCCCGCTCTGCCGCCTTGTCGTCCCAGACGTAGGACCGCATCTCTCCGAGCAGTCCCTTGCAGTTTTCTTTGTTGATCCGGATGTTCCGCTTTGCCAAGAGCGATCCGACCACGCGGATCCCGTCCTCCACCTCGTTGTTCGCCGGTTTTACATACACGCCACGGCTGCGGAGCTCTGCAATAAAGGATGCCGCTGACGGATCCACAACGTCTCCCCATCGTCCCACACCTCCAGAAATACGCAGGGGTTTGTGGTACCGTAGTCCACGGTGATCGTCTTTGCTGCCGTGCTCTTCAGGCCTGCCGGACGATCACCGTTCGTATACAGGTTCTCCTTCGTGAGCATCGTGTAGATCAAACCTTCCGCCACGGCCCACATGCCCTTGATGTACCGCAGGTAGAAGACACCGGCGTACATCTCCCGGTACTTTGCCTTGACCTTTTCCGAAAGACTTAAGTTGTCATCCATCGTAAAGTGAAGGTACAGGAGCCTCTTTTTCTTCCGCTTATCGATCCACTCAAGCTTGAACCAGTGCATCGGTCCCGCCGGGTTGCAGTTAAACCACCAGGTCGCGCCCTCAACGGAGCAACGGCCCGTTGCCTGATTGACGAAGCTCTCCGGCATCAGGGCGACCTCATCAAAAAAGGCTCCCGCTGCCGTGATACCCTGTACCAGGTCCTGGGAACCTTCGGCCTTGCCTCCGAAGATATAAAAATAATTGGTCTTGCCGTTTCTGGTGACTTCCAGCATGTTCGGAAATTCTCCGGAGATGTGGTAGATCCAGTGATACCCGCGGCTGGTCAGCATCAGCTTGAGGTTCTGCAGCACATTTCGCTTGAAGGAGCTTATCGTCTTCCCCGCCATGATGAAGTTCTGGCCGTCATACTTTGACATCGCCCACATCACATAGGACAGGCTCATGCTGACGGTCTTTCCGGAACGGATCGCTCCGTCCGCGATAATGCCGACTGCATCCTTTACCGGGCTCTTGTCCGCCCACCAGGTGAATATCTGACGCTGTTTCCTCGAGAATGGCTGAAACTTAAATATCGGTCGTTTCTTCTTCATCATCTCCGTCTTCTCCTTCCATTGCTCCCGGATCCCAGTCATCCGTAGCGGATTCGTTCAATGCATCCAGGAATCCGTCGTCCTCCGGCTCTTCCTCCACATCGGTTCCCAGCTTCGACTTGGTCGCTGCCATGCGGAGCTGCTGCTCTTCCAGATCGATATCCGACTTGGAGGTCTGCCCCAGAACATCCTTGATCGCCACATACGCTTTCACGTTCCCCGCCAAGGCCTCTTTGATCATCGCCATGTTGACCGCTGATTCCAGGGTGGAGTCCAGCCCCATTGCCTTCAGGATAGGCGTCCATTCCGTGCTATCTATTTCTGTCGTGAGAAGGGCGTTGAGTGTCCTCCGGAAGTCCGCTTTCCTGCGTCTGGCTTCCCCGGATGCCTTGCCGCCCGCTCTCCCACGTTCTCTTGCTTCGCTCTTGGTTCGTACAGGTTTTAAGTTTTCATTGTTGGCCACTCACCTCACCTTCCAATCTGTCTGATTTTGGGTAAAAGAAAAGAGCCACGCGGTGGTGGCTCCTTTCTACTCTATCTACTTATATTGAAAACATCTTCCAGCCAGCAAAAATAAACTACCCTTCCTCTTCCTTTTCCTCTTGTTCTCCAATATTTTTTTTCACAAGTTCTATTCCTTTATAAATATTATAAACATTGAACATTTGATACAAATTAACTGCAAAATTTTTTATTTCATAAAAAAGCAAGAAACAGAACCCAAAATATATGAGCATGAGAATAAATGCAACCGAATTTGCTCTTACTAAATTATCTAATATACAAAATTCATTCGGAATTGCCGGCATAATAATCAACAATACAATGTTCATCATAATTTCTATCAAGAAAAGAATTATCAAATGCAGAAAAGACTTATTGCTTACATTCAGCAGATTCTTTTCACTTAATAACAACGCCCATATTACTGTATCTGTCATTAGCGCTTGAAAGATCGAATATGTTCCAAATACAATTGCAATCAACGCTAAAGAAGTATTATTAATTACATCTACTGCATTAGTAAACAATTCTACGGTATCACTCTTATATACTATAACATATGCTGCTATAGCTGCAAGCGTGATAGAAACCACATATTGAACCATACTTTTTTTATTCAATTTTATCTCTGACATTGATTGAATCAATAATCTGTCTAATTTTCTGTTTGATCCAATCTCTTTTAGGTTTTCAATGGCCTTCTCATACATTAACTATCACCAATTCTTTTTCTTCCTATATTCATCATATAAAATAATATTATTCGGGCTTTCCACATTCAATGATTTAAAGCTCTTTTTATATGACATTATTTCATCGAATGCTTCATCTAATTCACCCGAGACCTCAATGTCATTTACACTAGAAATTTCATTATCTTTAATGGTTCCAGTTCGTTTACTACTCCCCTTCTCGGAATCATCTTTATATTTCACTTTCATTTTTGTCTTTACTAGGCCCTCTGTTTTTTCTATAACATCTGCAACCCCATCTTTTGACTGCGGTGAGGGAAAAACCATTCTTCCGCCTTTACTTCTAATTACCTTTCTTATCGCTTCATCAATTCCACCAAAAATAGGATCATAATCCCACTCAGAATTCAACGGATAGAATCGGAACGATAATTCTGTTATTTTCTCAACATCTTCTAATACTTTTTTTACACTTTCAGAAGTTTTTATTCCTGTAGCCGTCACTTTAGCGTAGGGTAATAATTCCATATTCATTTCTTTTCGTTCTTTATTTATCCTAAGTGCATATTCTCCTAATATATATTTAAAAGACGTCTTGAAGCTCCTGATATCTGGACTTCCACTCTGATTTTTTACTATAACCATTCTATGATTTTTCAAAAAAATCATAAATATTGAATAAGGGGATGACGGAAAATGTTTATCAGTTTTTCTCAACCCTGCTTCCGTATACTCAGACATAACATCCAGTATAGTATCTTTTATAATAATCCCCTTTAAAACTAATTCTCCGTTCATTTCTACAATCTGACAATCTTCAAACAAAAATCTCGTATTTTCGGATGCCGGTCGAATTATACCACTTTGCAACGCAGGTAAAACGATGTCATCCATTCTTTTTAATAATGGTTCCTCCTCTTTTCCGAAAACTACATTCAAATCTGCTATTGTCATTTGTTTCTCTGCCATATCGCACTCTCCAATCCGACATTTTTTTACATTATACCACATGTCGTACTGAAAATGCCATAACTAGTAGCTAACTACCATATGTTTATCTGTGTTTGCATTACAGAACATTCGTTCGTTTATGGCAAGCGTAATCATCACCAAAATTTCATGCTCTTTTTCTACATGCAAAAAGGCACCCTTTTTCAAGGATGCCCTGCATACCTGGAATGTCTGGGTGGAGAATCCCGAAACCAGGTATTTCAGATGTACTGGATCGCTCCAGTATATGATATATCCGCTATCTGATATCACGGATTCAGGCATATCGCCTAAAAGGCAATCGCCAATATTGCGGAGACTGGATTTGAACCAGTGACCTTCAGGAATCGAACCCGACGAGCTTCCAGACTGCTCTACTCCGCGAACCAGGACGGAAGGACTTGCACCCTCGACACGCTGATTAAGTATCAGCTGCTCTGCTTACTGAGCTACGCCCTGATAATTGGCGACCGCTCTGCCTAACGGCCGCCCACGTATACCTTCACTTGAGGAGGATGTAGGAAGCCGCCGGGCTGTATGCCTTTGGCTTCAGGTTACACTATAACATTTTGAGTCGGGACATTTGGGACATTCGGGACAAACTTTTATTTTTCATCCATAAATCTCTGATATTCTTTCTTTACACTGTCCGCTGTTGCTCGTCTCCCCATCTTAATCGCCACTTCTCCCCATGGCAGCTCCTCAAAGATGCGATACCGGATGATCCGCTGCATCCTCTGCGGGATCGTAAGCATCCAGGCATCCACCTCACGCTTGATCCGCTCCGCGTTCTGGATTCTGGTCTTCAAGATCTCCTCTCTGCGGTCCAGTTCGTCCGGATCTTTCACAATCGGATAAGCCAGACCTTCGATGTGGTAGCTTTTCTTCGTATACGGAAACTCATGAGCAGAGCCGGTCACCCGGTCCTGCTCAATCCGCTTTCTGTTCTTTTTAAGCTTCCGGATGTCTTCCTTCGCTTCCTTCACCAGCTCACAGGCATCTATGTACTGTTTCAGAATCTCCTTGTCCATTGGAATCACCTCCTCGCCATCTCGGATCCGGGCAAAGGCTTGTCCCCATGTACGCTGGGTGCGCTGCCGACCAGCTATGTCTGCCCTTATCCTCACTCATAGCCGCATACTCTGTCTCTTGGTTTTTCTTTTTCAACGCCTTCGCAACTTTTTCATCCCACTGGGTTCTCATACTCATTTCACCTCATACTTCACACCATACAGTTCATATGTTTCATCCCGGTATTTCCGGATATCTGCATTCTCGTCCCCGCAGATCCGATTCACCTCCGCCACGACCGCCTCAGAGAACTGAAGGAGCTTTGACCGGTGATCATTCTCATCCCTAACACCTTTCCAGTGAAACTTCTCACACAGGATCCGTGCCGGTACTGACATCAGAAGCGCCAGAACTTTCTCGATCCGTTCTTGCTCATTCTCTCCGGACATCTCCTGTTCTCGCTGTTTCCATTCTTCTTGGATGTGTTCATCAATCTCCTTCGCGATCTCCTCTTTCATTTTTTCCTTGGCATCCAGAACCGCCTGACGCTTCATGGCTTCGATCTGCTCCAGCGTGAACTGGTATGTAGTCCTGCTGACTGACTCCCGTTCCATCCGCCGTCTCTCCGCTCTGGTCATCATCACCACCGCCGCCCTTTCTTATCGACCAAAGTCACTTTTCCGAGGACCCGCACATGACAGATCACACTCAGCGCCTTTATCATCTTGCGGAACATTATGATCTCCTCCGGCGGCCGATCTGCTGCCTTGATTGCTCTGGCCGCCGTTGGATCCGGATAACCCTCTGCATTTCTATCTTTCATCCTCATCATTCCTTCTCATAATTTCAGTTTTCCATATCAAGCTCTTCGCAAATTTCCTCGTAATACCTCTTTTCATCCGCAAAATGATCGTACACCATTTCCTCTACCATCATTTTGGCATCATGCTCACACATTTCCTTGCCGGTCAGCAAGTCCCCGTATGTATCGAGCACATTCGATGTTGTAAACCAATCTCCCTCTGAATCTCTAAACAACGCCACTATGACTTTGGGATCATCTCCATGATGCCCGAACACAAGCGTGTGAACCACTGCGCCGGATGGTTCTTTGTTCTCTACCCACTTTTTCATAGTATCCTCCAAATCTTAATTTACCGCCTTATAAATAAATGGCAAAAACAGAAACCACATAATATTATCTACTGTTCTCGGCTGGATTTCGCCGTACAGTAACAGCTCTAATCCCATCCAGATCAAAGCCAACACTGTCCACACATATACAGCTTTTAATGTTCTATCCATTAACCTTTCTCCATCAAATCTTAATTTGATACAGATTCATATGATTCTTTTAAATTTTCATAATCACACGACTCCATAATTTTTGCCATCACCGCAACGGCCATTGTGTTTATTTCGTGCATGGTTTTTCCCAACTTGACACCTTGCGGCATCACTGCGCTGTTACGAATTACTGCAAATAGCGCCAACTTATATTTTTCTTCTTGTGACATCTCATCCTCCAAATCTTAGTCTAATATATCATCAAGGGTTTTTAGCCCTAGCTGCATCTTATTCCAATGCGCCAAGGCAAGATACTGCGATTTAAAATCGAGACATCCGCCTCGTCCGCAATTAGGGCAGAAAACACTCCATTCTTGTCCCTTTGTTACTTTGAGTTGCGGCATCCCGTAATATACGCTATCTGCTGCTGTCGGCTCATGGTCTATGCACACGCACGTCTCTATATGGTCTACCTTCATTTGTCATCACCTCTCAAGTCCTACTCTTCTTGATAGATTGCCTGCCCGCACATCGGGCAGAAGTGATAGCATATCTTCTTAAAATCTCCATTAAGGTTTTCTGCACCACATGCCGGGCAAACATATTCATCGACATGTATCTCATTTACCTTCATAGGGATCTGTTTGGACAGTGCGTTTAGTATCAAATGCGTTTCCTTTTTATCGATTGTAACTGTACAATCAATTTCTGCTTTTCTGCATGATCTTATATAGCGTACAACTCTGTAAATTTCGTCCACAATCTCTGCCTCCAAATCTTAATTTTCTTCCATCTCTGCCCTGTATGGTTTCGGCAATGGCATCCATGCATTCACAAACATATACTGGCTAACAAGTGATTCTGTCTCATCACCAATAAAAAATGCTCCGCCCTCTTCGTCCTCGTCATATCTTCCAATGGCTGGGACTGAGAAGTCGGGAAACGAGAGCAGCACATAATCACCAGGTTCCGGAAACCTCTCTGTTACCGGGATCCACCTGTGCTTCTCCCTCTCTTCCTGCAATTCCGCAATCGCCCTGTATGTCTGGCTCTTCTCAAAATCATTGACGCTTTCCACTTCTTCCGGACTTAATCCTGTATCTTCATAATCTTTCAACTTCCAGAGCGCCCCGTAGAGCTTTTCCCAGACTTTTTCTGTAAGCACTACGCCGGGCTTCAAGTCGGACCACGGGACGTCCCGCAGGCACCAATGACCACTATCTTTCTTTTCCGTCAGTCTCACCGCTTATTCCTCCCAGCTGTTCTTTCAGACCTTTCAGTTCGCAAGCTCCCGTGCCGTAAATGCTTACGTTTGCCCAACTGCATCTATCGCAATCATAGTCCTCGCCACGTTTCATCATCTTCTGGCACTCCGCATAATCCCTCTCCATCTCCTCCGACACATGGATCCGGATTTCTACATGCGGTGCCGGAAATAACTTAATCTTCTTCATCGCCATCCTCCTTATCCCCACCTGCTATCTCCAACCATGACACACTTTCACATACGCCACTCTGTAGTCTCACATGGGCGAAATTGCTGAAGATTCCAATCACAGTTCCTTCCCGCAACACACCGGTCTTGCCATTTCCAGAGGTCTTGTGATTGCCCTTTTGTGTCTGGACCATGATGATATCACCAATCTTTATCTGCCCGCGGATACTTGCGATCTGCTGCGGCTTGATCGCTTCCTGCATATACCGGGCGCAGACCTCCGTCCGGCTAAGTTCTGTGCTACGTTTTCTTGCTGGCACGATTTCTCCACCTCTCTATCTTTTCCTCGTATGTGCCTTTGCCATGCTTCAGGCCGCCCAGGACCATCTTCCGGATACAATCCCAACGCATACAAAGTTCAGGTGTCCAAATGCCCTCATCACCTTCTTCATACAAGTCCACTTTCCATATGCTGTCACGGATCGTCCCTCTCTGCCAGTATTTATTGACCTGTTGAGACGGGATTCCTGTAAAGCGGTATACCTCACCGGCTGTTAGATCCGCGCATATGATCTCTCCAGTTTGAATATCTCTCAAGGTGTACCTGTGTTTTCCACTCTTCTCCATATCAGCTTCCCGCCTTCATCAACAGCTCATAGGCCCGGAGCATCATTCTGTGTTTTGTATAATACTGCGGCTGAGACTTGATCCAATATTCTTTCATGATATACAGTTTCTGCTGTACTTCCCTGATCATGCCGTCTAATATCTCCTGATCATACTCAATCAGTTGTTTCTCAGGTTCTTCATTCGCATTATGTATTTTCTCGATCTCGACATTGGTGCATTCCTCCTGCTGCTTTTCGGCAGCGGCTTCACCACCATTTGGCAGCGCCGTCGGCTCTTTCTGTTGCGACGTCGCAACACATTTTTTCGAGATCTGGCAGGCATACGCACACGGGTTTGCGCACTGCTGGCAGCATGGGACCGGCTCACCGGTTCCTACTTTACGTTCCGCAAGGTCCAGATTCACAAACTGGCAGCTCTCTCCGATTTCCTGCCTCAGAGTCTCCACCATTCCGGATCCGACCATTGCACACGGAAGCGGATTTCCCATTGTGGCCTCCACACAGTAACAATATTCCTGCCGGATTCCACACTCCATATGGCAGTTAAAACAGCTGTATCCCCGGCCATCACCTTTACAGCCCGGAGTAGATATGAGGCTGTCCGGCGGATAAACTGTTTTCGGCAGTCCATACGCGGATATCACTTCTTCCGGCTCCCCGATCAGGTCCTCTGCACTGACCGTAAATGCCGTGGTTGAGGTCACCGCTTCTGTCGGTGCTGAATTCTCCGCTGCTGAAGCTCCCGTTTCTGCTTCACCCAGCTCCGGAAAATCTGACAGACTTAGCTGCCCCGGGATCTCAAAGTATGGGATCTCCTTTGGCCTTCGGAGATCACGGATCTCACGCACTGTCATGTCCGGTGTCACCGCGCTCATCTGCTCTGCATCCAGGGACAACATCTCCTGCAGCTGTGCCTTGCTGTATTCCCGAAACTCTTCCGCAAGGATCGGGCTGTTGCCACCTACGGAAAACTTGTCATTCCGGGTCATGTATCGGCTGGCCGTCGATTTGCTAAAACCGAACCGATCCGCTGCATAATCCCACACATTCTCATATCCGGCTTCGCGATACAGTTCTTTATCCCGGATCACCTTGAGGTAATGCCCCACGGCGATCACGCTGCGGGCCGCATCCTTCAGACTGGCGCGAATGCTGGTCCCCGCCTCTTCAAGACTCACGTCCAGAAAATAACTTTTCCCCGAAAGATCCATTTCTTCCGGTCTTCTTGTGTTCTCTACATCCTCCATCTTCTCACTCCTGCGCTTTTTCCTTCCGTTCCCGGAAAAGCATTGAATCATAGTCATACTGACGCTGCTCAAAGTTTGCGAAACGGTTTGCGGACTTCTTCTGAGCGGTCTGCGGATCCTTGGCGGCCATTCCCTGCCTCTGGTCATTATCCTGACGTTCCCAGTTACGCACTAACGCCTTCCAGTCCTCAATCTTGTCATTGCCGATTTTCCAGCCTTTTGCAGCGTAATAATTAACAAAACGCTCTGCATCCACATGCGTATATCCCATTTCCCGGCAATATCCATTCACATTCTCCGGGGTGGGTGGCGCGAAGCGCTTTTCTTTAACACCCGCAAGGGTGTTTTCTTTTAAATCATTATCATTAACATTATCATTATCAGCTTTTTTTGTTTTCGTTTGCTTTGATTTGCTTTCATCAAAAAGCATTTGCTTTTTTTGCTTTTCGGAATTGGAAGCTTTCTTTGGTCTCCCTCCAAGCTTTCCGGCAGCAGATCTGTTTGCAATCGTTTTGCTGTATTTTTCTTCATCTTTACGGAACTGAGTGCGGATCTGAGCAAAGGCAACCCGCGCTCCAAGGTCCATCTCTGGAAGTTCCTTATCTGACTGGTAACGCATGATCGCGAGAAGCAACTGGCTTCTGTTTTCTTCGTCCAGCTCTTCGATCATGTCACCCCAGTTGGTGTACATCAAAAAGCTATTTTTGGTCACGACCAGCCTCCTGTTCTCGATAATTTTCCCGGCGTCAACGGCCAGAACGCCGGGATCCCTGTGACATGCCTCAGAATGAGGAAATAGCCGCTTTATGAATCTTTATCCGATGATCACGATCCGGCTTCTAATCTCTTCCGGCATCTCTGCAAGCGCTGCTCTGAAGTACTCTTTGATGCTGTCCACTGCCTCGTTCTTCCAGATACCTCCCTCAGCTTCCACAATCTTAAAGGCCGGCTTTCCCTGGTCGCTGAGCCGGAACACGAACTGGCTGTGCGGCTGCTTCACTTCCTGGAAGGTACGGAACGGAACCAGATCCACAGGATTCGGGACGATCACGTCTGCCTTGGAAGCGACTCCCACATTCATGGTTGCCATCTGGGTTCTGCCATCGTCAGAATATGTCGTGTTGTTCTTCTGCTCTACATTGCCTGCAAACTTCATGATTGCTTCCAGATCCGGTGTTGTCGCAAAGTTCGACTGGACCGCGATCATAAACTCTTCCTGGTCGTACCAGGCGCCAAAGCGGTACTCAGATGTCTCTGCCTCACATAAGAACAGGCATTCTCTCTTTCTCTCAGAATCAAGGAACGATACCAGGCGTACCGTCTTCGGACCATCGATCTGGATCACCATCTTCTTGCCGTCAAACTCCTCAGAACACGCGGCAATATAATCCACCATAGCAGACAGGGACGCCGCCCCGATTGCACTGGCTCTCTTCGGCGCTCCGTAACGCTCCAGGCGTTTATTCGCATATGTCTCACCGCAGATCTCGAGGACCTGCACTTTCTCTGCGTCGTTTCCGAGATTTACTACATACTGTAACGCTTCTTTTAATCCTTCTAACATTTCACCTCTCCTCTCATGCTCTTAAGTCGATCGGACCTTTCCGTTCCTCTTCCAGGATTTCACCGGTCTCTGGATCAAAAGGCTTGTCCGTTTCTGCGTTCCGCTCCACCGCGGTATATACTGCCACCTGGGAACAGTTGTTATTGTGTTCTGACATCTCAATCCTGCCGGACCGGGCATCCTGTGCAATAAGGAACAATGATTTTCCTTTGCGGAATCCCGCAAGCTTTGTCTTGATATCAAATTCTACGTTGATGCCGCCTGCATCGTTCGGCTTAAACTTCAGGTTGATCGTCATTCCCCTGGATGCCTCCGAATCCATGTTAGGATCCATGATGTTCCGCCCGATCTGGGCCAGCGCATGTCTAAACCGTTCCGCCAGCTCACCTCCGGCGATGGAATCAAATGTGATCTTTGCCATTTATGTACTCACCTCCCCTCTCTGGCTGAACTTATCAGTTCCCAAAGAACGCCGATGCCATGTCCATCTGCGCGTTTTCTGCCTGCTGCGCTGGTTTCTGTACCGGCGGCGGAGTTACCGGCTGTTCCTGGGCCGGGATTGCGGCCTGCGGTTCTGCTGCTACAGATACGTCCGGCGAGGTAAGGAACGCAGTCTCTTCCGTTCCAGCCTCTTCCTCGCTGTAAAGTCCGGAGAAGTTTTCCGGGAATGCTTCACGCAGCGCCTGCACCAGTGCAACCTTCCGAATCATTGTTGCCGGCTTCTTGGACCACTGGCTGTTTAACGTGCCATCCTTCTTTCTGGCTGCGTACTCTTCGAAAGACACCTCGCTGCGGTACGAATGGGAACGGTCCTTCCGGTATACTTCCGCATAGCCGCCCACAAGCGTTTCCTCCGGAAGTTTTAAGGTTCCCTTCCGGTAGATCAGCTCCTCACCGGATAAGACGATCACTCCCGCTTCGAAGCCGTCAAAACCAGGAGTTTTCTCTGCGCGTTTCATGAACGCTTCCTTGCCGACTACCATGGTCGCCGGTTCATTGCCGTACTTAATACAGTACGCTTCCTTTAACCACGGGTTCAGTCCGGCGTACTTGCAGAGATTGATAAACATCACGATCTCCTGGATGGACACGCGTTCCTTATCTCCACTTACAAGATAATCACGGACTGTCTGCGGGGTCAGAACGACCTTTTCCCCCGCGACCATAAATTCTGCTTTATTCTCCATGCTCTGCGGCTTTGCCGCTAAGTTGTTTCCTACTGCCATCGTTCATTTCCTCCTTATTGTCTCGGTACCGGCTCGAACCGGATCCCGGAATCATTTAAGAACTTCTTTAATTTCTCCATCTGAGATTTTGTCACATATACGCGGAAATCCAGGGCGCATACCGGTTCTTCTTCCGGAACTGTCTTCTGTTCCACCGCTATTTTCGGAGCTTCCTGCGGGGCCGGCTTCTGCTCCGGCGCTGCTTCTTCCTTCTTCCCGGCCTGGATCAGCTTCTCTGTCTCTGCTTTCTCCTTTGCCTCCCGCTCTGCCTTCTGTCTGGCGCGCTCCGCTTCATACTCCTGTCTTTTGCGTTCTGCCGCCTCCAACCTGTTCTTTACCGCCAGGGCCGCGCCGATGTCATAAGTCTTTAAGAACTCTGCTTTCATGTCGACCACATATGGGCTGTCCGTATCGTTGAGGAGCGCAATGCCCTCAGACACCCTCTGGATCATTGCTGAGATCTCTTCCTTGATCGACTTCATTGATGTCGATACATTCAGATATGACGGCTTGATCACACGCTCAAACGGAAGATACTTCTCCAGGTCAAAGATGTTCGCATCATAGAACTCGCGGATCTTCGCTTCCTTCATCTTGCGCTGGCGGCTTTCGTAATCTTTTACCTGACCATCGATGTTGCTGATCGCCTTATCGATCAGAACCGTCAGAGACTTGATCTCTGAGCTGAATATCTCATAAGGTTCCAGCATCTGTTTCCGGACCGATGACCGTTTCTCCTCCAGGGCATCCTTAAGCTTATTAAGCTTTGCCCGGTCATCCTTGGCATTCTTGATTGAATCATCATTGTAGACAGATGCCGCATATTCCGCAGTCCGGGTCTCGATCTCTGCCTTCAGATCCTCATAGTTCCAGTCAATTTTTTTGATGAACCCATCTTCCACCGGGTTGTAAATCTTTAATTCCACTCTATATCCTCCTTATATTGCTGGAAGGATCAGATCCGGACGCCGGCCTGTGACCACGCAGTCCCAGAACCTCTGCTCTGCATCAAGTAACTCCCGGATATCCGCCTCTACTTCCTTCCGTTCGATAAAATAATGCCGGACTTCGATATGCAGCTCTCCGCCCCACTCGCTCTTGAGTTGTGCTTTCAGAACTGCGAAATCATATTCCGTCACTGCCAGATAGTGAAGCACCTGGCAGTAATAGTTGTCCGGGATCCTGCCCTCCCAGTTTCTCCTCTGGGAGCTTTGTAAAATGTTCGTTGTCTTGATCTCCAGGATTCCATGCCGCCCCTGCCTGTCCATCAGTTCCCCGTCAAGAGATGCATGCATCCACGGGAAGTTCGGATTCAGGAACATATTGTTCTCGTCATAAAGAACCTGGTATTCCGGGAAGTCCAGGGCAAATAGTCCACGGAGATACTTCTCCGCCTCAGTGCCGTACCGGACATATTCCTTATCAGAAATATCTGCCGGAAGCACCAGACCCATCTTCTCTTCCCAGAGCTGCACGTTATCCTTGTGTGGGCTCCTCCCAACACATGCTGCGGCATCCGATCCGCCGATGTGGTTCTTTCTTGCGTCAAGCCAGGCGGCCCGGTCTGGAAGAATGCACTTTTCGGCAGACATCAGGCCTCCTTTTCCCCCTTCAGCTCTTTCATTATTTCATCTGTAATCGCACACGCACTCTCCTTAATTGCCTGGTTGACCGCATTATCTATACGCTTGGCAAGCTCTGCCATTGCCGCAGCATAGCCAAGCTTGGTTTTGTACACCGCTCCAAAGGTACTGACAATCCATTTCGCGACATTATTCGGGAGATCCTGCACGCATGTATTTCCTGTTCCGATTGCGCACGCTTTATAAGTTGTGCTGTCCTCAGTTTTCTCTTCTTTAGTAAGCATAAGTCCCATAAAGAACTCGCCTGTAATTTCATCCTTGTTTTTGTCGTCCTCAATCATTACTTTTACCATCTTGATTTTCTCCTCTTTCTCCTCTAAAATAGAGGTGTAAACTTTTTACATGTGATCCCCTCGGAGTTGCCGCTCCGCTATGGGGATCTTTTTAAATTAAAATCCCGAATCTTACAACCATACAGCCGAGGACATACACCATTCCCAGACTTGCCAGGCCGCCGATCACGCTGCCAGCCTTTTCCATCACATCAAACAGTGTTGACTGCCTCTCGATCCGGATATGGATCTCCTTGAGGACCGCGCCTTCCTTGTGCATTTCGGACATATGTACTCCCCGTGGATCACTGCAAACCGGGATATATTCCAGATCCGGTTGCATCGCTGACAGAGTGCCTGTCGTCCTTTTATTGATCTCATGCATCTATTTCACCTCCTTTTACAGCAGGATAAATTCCTTGATTTCTTTTGATGTAAGCTCCCGGCCCAGGAGCACGGACGCTGCCTGGAGCGGGGTGAATTTCAGTACAGTTGCGATTTTCTGCATCTCATCCAGGGAATAAGTCTCTGGCCGGTGGTACTTATTCTGGATCGTTTTCTTCGTTACCCCGACCTTAACAGCCAGAGCGGCATCATCGATTGCCAGCCGCTCCTTATTCCCCGCAATACATGCGCGAACGATCCGGTTCCGCTCTTCCTGCATACTTGGTTTTAATTTTGGCATACTCTCCCCCCTTTCTCGTTCGTATTCTTGCTTCCACATCTCCATTGCGTTATACTCCTTTTACAGGCTCCTGCCAGAGTCAAGTATAGAAAGAAGGTACAATGGTATGAAATCTAAGATAATAAGGATCCCTGTTTCTCGATCTGAACGTGAACATAACATCCATGGCACCGGATATGTTCCTTGTAATGTCAGCGATCGTTGGTTACAATTTTCTGACACCTACGATAAGGAACTCAACTTGGTATTTGCAGATGTTATGACACTGGATCATAACGAAAAACCGAAAAAGATATGTACCTTATGCCTCGACATCAACGAGTTAAAAGCCGAACTGGCAAAAATCAAACCTGAGTAACATATTCTTTCAGGATCTCCTGGTAGTACCCCTGCACGGTGGCAATATGCTTTTCCTTCAGGTTAAGCATATTCCCGCGCAGGTTTATATTTTTTAGAGAAACTGTCTTCAACCTCTGGATGATTTCTGTCTGTTCCTCTTCCGGAACTTTCCGCTCGGTTAAGTCTCTTCTTATTTTTCCTAACATCTGGAACCAGATGGTTGTCATCGGTCTCACCTCCCCCTGCTCCAACAGCATTCTAATTCTCCATCAACGGCAGAATGTCGTTCTGTTTTAACAAGTCATACAAAAACAAACGTCCCTTTTGTGTCCAGTAGGCATGTTCCTTTGCATGCTGAACTCCATTGAAATCTGCGTAATTATGTGTTTTAAATTTCAAATATCCATTTCCCTGATACTTTGCATACAACACCCAGGTGTCACCCTGTTTAAACTGAACCTTCAATTCATGGAGAATTGCATTGAATCTCTTTGCTGACATTCCATAATCTTTTGCAATTACAGTCGTAGCAATTAGGTCTTTACACTGAAGAATCAGATCATAATAAGAAGCTTTCGGCTGTAATTCCTCGATTACCTTCTGCTGCTCCTCAATCTGACCGCCAAGGAATTGACAATGTTCCTTCAGGTTGTTAATCGTCTGATCCGCCATGCGCAACGCTCTAGCAAACACCTGCTCCGGGGTATTCCAGGCTTTTTCCAAGTTAATAAAATACTGGCGCAATTCTTTTCCTTTTTCAGTTCTCTGCAGCATACAGATCTGTTTTGCCATATCAATAGACAAATCGTAATCCTCGACTTCCCTTTGAACTTCCCGGCTTCCTTCGATTTGAACCCGTACTTTTTTGTGCGGGGTTGAAAAATCATCCCCTGGAACAAATCCGTAACCGGAATATCTTTCGAACCATTTGCTAAAACGTTCTGTTCCTTTGGCTCCATCTTCCTGTGATAATAAATCATATAAGTCTCTTGCCGACACAGTCGGCTCTCCAGTTCCATATGTAACTTTGATTAAATCAGTCATGTTACTCACCCCTTCCACGTTTTATATGAGATTTACTCTCTTTTTTCATTTTCTATTGCAAACAACGACAACTGCTCATACTCTGGAATTTTTACAAAATCTGTTGGAAGACGGATTCCGTGCTGCTCACAGATAAGAGAGGCCATCTCAGCTGATTTGTATGGAGCGCTACCCTGTTTATCCATTCTGCTTGCCAACGCCTGGATCAGCTTTGCTACTTCACCAGGATGCTCCGTAAGTAAACGCTGTGGTGTCCCTTCCATTTCATGGAAACGGTTAATATATCGAGCCGTAAATTCCGTTCCTTTCTGACCAGTCATCTTGTGAGCGATAAATTCGCACCCCTTTTTTGTGACCAGGAAGCACGGAAGCGTTTTATTCTGATCCGTAATATATGTAGATTCCTTGAAAAAATCGGTAAACGCAATTTTGCTTTCACCTAACTGCTGTACATACTTACGAATGTCACGCAATAAATCCGTATGTCTCTTTCCACACCACCCTGCGGCTTCCATTGATGTGATGGTGATTCTGGTTAATTCATTCACGTTATTCACCTTTTTTGGTTTCTTTTAGGAAACTTTTTCCGCAAAAAAAATATTCATTATATCTGAATCCTGCAAGTCCAACACATTAACGATTGCCATTATCTCTTTTCTATCAAACTCGCTATCACCATACATTTTTCGATAAAAGGCTGTTCTACTTATATGTATTCCCTGCATCTTCAGCTTGTAAATCACATCTTTAATACTCATGCCTTCCGATGTGATTTTTGATTTTAAAAGTAATCCATTCAAAACATCACCTCCAAAAGTTTCTTTTAGGATACTATTTTTATACCACCTTTCCTTCTTATCGTCAAGCCTTTTTGTTTATTAAAAGAAACTTTTTTTGTTTTTTAGCTTTAAATGTTGCAAAAAGGAAACTCTCGTATTATAATATACTTAATCAATGAAAGCGAGGTCGCCATATGGATAACAGACTATACGAACGGCGCAAAGAACTCGGTCTTACTTTAGAAGATGTAGGGAAAATTGTTGGTGTAACCAAAAGCACTGTAAAAAAATGGGAAAGTGGCTACATTGAAAATATGAGACGTGACAAAATTGCACTTCTTGCTAAAGCCTTAAATGTTTCTCCTCTTTATATCATGGGAATTGATGCTGGCCCTGACCAAGTAAATGATGAAGACTATATTAATTTTCAACTAGAATCGAATACAGTTGAGCCTGAACCGGATTATTATCTTAATAACGAAACGCGAAAAGTTGCACAAGAAGTATATGAAAACCCAGAACTACGCGCTTTCTTCCACGAACCTGGAAAAAAATTATTGGTTAATTATGTACAACTTTCTGATGTAAATAAGAAAAAAGTAATTAGCTACTCTGAAAATCTCTTAAAAATTCAGCAAATGGAAGAAGAGCAACTGCATTTAATACCTGATGCCGCCCATGATCGTACAGACGTAGAAACGACCGATGATATGAAACAAAATGATGATGCCATTATGGAGAATAATTCCTTCTGGAAAAAATAGGGGGATTGATCAACTTGACCTATGATGAACTTTTAATAGAAGCAGACAGCAATGGGCTGACTGTTAAAGAGGCTCCTCTACAAGCCAGTGATGGAAGAATTAAGGGACGTCGGATTGCCATCCGAAAAGACATTCCCACCCAACGCCAGAAAGCCGATGTCCTGGCTGAAGAGCTTGGACATTACTATACTACTGTTGGTCGTATCGTAGAGCAGCACTCCATCTCTGATCGAAAGCAGGAATACGCAGCCCGGCTCCGCGCCTACGACCGCCGAATCGGACTTTCCGGAATCATTTTGGGATACCGCAAACACTGCCACAACCTTCATGAACTGGCAGACTGCCTGGAGGTATCTGAGGAATTTTTAAAAGAAGCTTTGGAATGTTACCGTGAAAAATACGGCTGCTACACAGAGCTGGATGGTTATGTGATCATGTTTGAACCTCACTTGGCGGTGATGGAAAAGATATAGAAACCGAAAATACATAGAAGGAGAATCTTATGAGTAAACCCAAAAGTACATCTGATTTGTTCGAGCACAAATCAAAAGCTCTGCAAAAAATAGACGATTATTTAACAAATCTCATTCAGTCTGATGAGCCCCGAGATAATGGAAAAGCCGACAAGCTCTGCTATTGGTTAAACGACTGGATGAACTTCTTATCATTCGAAAAAGATTTCTCACCCAAAAGTCTCCGCAGATATAAACGCGGTGAAATTATAAAGATACATTTAGGCTTCAATGTGGGCAGTGAAGAGGGTGGCCTTCATTATGCTGTTGTGTTAGACAAAAACAATGCAAAATCCTCACCTGTTGTTACTGTCGTTCCCCTTACTTCTGTAAAACCCCATACGGACACTACAAATTTAAAAAATGGAAGTATTTTTTTAGGGAACGAACTTTTTACCAATTTGAATTCAAAGATATCTATGGTTGATCGAAAAGTGAAAAGCGAGATTGATGAGTTGGAAAAGCTCGTGGCTGATGCCTCTAAAAAAGCATCCAGTGAACATTTTTCTACAATAGATACAAAACTTGGCACTGCCCGTAAAGAACTGGAATTATTAGCAAAAATGCGGGCAGAAGTATTAAAAATGAAGCATGGAAGCATCGCCCTTGTAAGTCAGATTACAACCGTGAGTAAAATCAGAATCTATGATCCCCAAACTGACCATGATATCCTAAGCGGTATTAAATTGTCCAATGAAAAACTGGATCTAATAGATTATGAGATCAGAAAGAGTTTTACAAATTTTTAGCATATTTCTGTTGACAATTGCATAAAATGTGGGTACAATGAATACGAAAAACATTGCCGTTTACCGGCCGTATAGAAGACATTGTTTCCAGTCAGCTGGAAACCGTATTCATTGAAGACCCTACAGAGATGTAGGGTCTTTTACGTTCTATGAAACAGAAAATCCGCCCAGTGTTGGCGCACCGAGCGGATCTTCATAGATTTTCTCTTACCGGATGCCCGGAAGATATAAATCAGACTTAAGACACCTGAATTATATCATCTCCAGTGCATCCTGGCAAGGGGTGTATTTTTTATACCCAAAATCGGGCTGTTGCGACGTCGCAACAGAAAGGAGCATGATATAATGGCTACTGCGAAAAAACTCCCCTCCGGATCCTGGAGGTGTCTGGTGTACAGTCACACTGAGCGTATATTCGACACGAAATCAGGTACATGGAAGGATAAACGAATTTATGAATCATTTACCAGCGATGACCCATCAAGACGCGGGAAAGCGGATGCTGAGCGTCAGGCCGCCGAATTTCAACAGGATCGCGACACCAATGTCAGCCGGAAACGTCAAAAAACGGAAACATTTTGCTGAAAGATGCAATGAAGAAGTACGTAGAAGCCATCGGTCCATCGCTCTCAGGTACCACCGTCCAGGGATATTCAAAAGAACAATATGACTCCTATGCTTTCCTGATGGAAAAGAAGCTTAAAGACATCACCACAGAGGACTTACAGAAAGCTGTTGATGATGATACGAAGCGCCCCTCAAAACGTTCAACAAAAACGAAAGCACCTATATCACCCAAGACTGTTCGAAACACTTACAGCTACATACGAAGTGTTATAAACTATTTTTATCCGAACGATAACTATGATGTAAGGCTGCCTAAGATACCTAAGAAAGTTAAAAATCTTATTCCTGCAAAAACTGTGCTGGAAATCATTAAAGATACGGAAATCGAACTGCCGTGTCTCCTGGCCTGCTGGCTCAGCTACTCTATGTCTGAGATCCGTGGAATCCGTGTTCGAGATATCTCTAACGGGTACATTACCCTGGACCGTGTTATCGTTGACATTGGACAGACTCCAACGGTAAAGGAAAGCGGCAAAGCGGAAGCCCGTCTGCGTAAGCATCACATCCCGAATTATATTCAGGCATTGATCGACAAGAATATCTCTGGGAAGAAACCAGATGATCCTTTGATCACCCTGAGCGGACATGCAATTTACATGCGTTGGGTATCTCTTTTAGAGCAGCATGACCTACCTCACATGACATTCCACGATCTGCGGCACCTTAATGCATCTGTAATGGCAATGCTCCGGATCCCGGATAAATATGCGCAGGAACGCGGCGGATGGTCTTCTGATCGGGTTATGAAAAACGTATACACACATACATTTTCAGAGGAACGGGAAAAGGTCGATGAGACCATAGACAATTATTTTGACTCGCTTCTGGACGGAAGTGCTTCAGAAAAAGAGAAGTCCGCCATTGAGATTATAAATGCACTTCGTGAAGCTGATCCGAACGGCTGGTACAAAGCCCTGCTAAATATGCAACACGAAATGCAACACAAAAACTAAAAAGCCGCGTAAATACGCGGCTTTTGTCGTGGACCTGAGGGGAATCGAACCCCTGTCCGAAAACCTATCCCCTGTTCTTCTACTATCATAGTCTGTTATTTAGAATTCCCGCCCGAACCCGAAAGCAGACATCCTGATCCGTTTGGTAGCTTCATCATACGCCCGCGTGCGCAAAGCTTTGCACGTGTCGTTTCCTGCTTTAAATGATGCCGGTTACTTAAAATGCAGGTATTCTAAGGCCGACAGCTGCCTAAATTAGGCTGCGTATGCTAATTCGTCGTTAGCGTTTATATTTAGGTTTGCCATTTAACGCATTGCATGCGGATAGCTTCACCAGCTTCAAAGCCCCCGTCGAAACCAGTACAAGCCCTTACTGGCACTCTCTTCGGAGTTTTTCGCATCGCCCGATCCGCAATGGGTCGCAGACATTCTTCCGATGCGTTCGCTTTTGACAGTGTTCAAAATCCAGGCGACCCCGAATTCTATACTGGTACTGTTCTCGCGTAACACAAATCTTACCATCACTCGCCCAAATTGTCAAGGGTCCGCAGTATAGATCCGCTCTAGTACAGATTTTTCACCTTGAATTCCTTCTCCAGCTCTCTTCTCTGATCCTTCTTTGCGATATCAGCGCGCTTATCGTAGAGCTTCTTACCTCTTGCGAGACCAATCTCCACTTTTACGATACTTCCCTTAAAGTATACCTGGAGCGGCACTAAGGTATAACCTTTTTCCTGGATCTTTCCCTTTAATTTGTTGATCTCGTAGCGGTGCATCAGGAGTTTTCTCTCGCGGAGCGGGTCCTTGTTGAAGATATTTCCCTTCTCATACGGGCTGATGTGCATGCCGTAGATCATGACCTCGTCGTTTGTGATCCGCACGAAGGATTCCTTGATGCTGCACTTGCCCATACGCATAGACTTTACTTCCGTTCCCGCAAGGGCAATACCGCACTCGAACTTATCGTCGATAAAGAAGTCGAAATACGCTTTTTTATTGTTCGCGATCAGCTTAAAGCCGCTGCTCTTTGCCATAATCCTATCCTCTTTTCTGTTCCAGCCGGGAACTCATCCGACCGGAACTTATCTCTATATTATAATACCATTTCACCGCAAAGCAATGTTTTCCGGGAAATTTTCGCCGCCAATCCGTCGTGTCCGAATCATTTCGCCTAATCAAATTTTCTTACCGGCAGAAAATCAATGGTCTTCAAATACCTGTCCACAGAGACCACCTGGATCTTCACCGTCTGTCCCAGCTTATATTTCTTTCTCGTCCGCTCTCCCACTAACTCATAGTGTTCCTCATCGAACACATAGTAATCGCCATCCAGGTTCGCAAGGCGTACCATGCCTTCCACAGTGTTCGGGAGTTCCACATAGAAACCGTAGTTGCTGATTCCAGAGATCACACCGGTGAATTCCTCGCCGATATGGTGTTCCATGAACTGGACCTTCTTCGCCTTGTCGGTCTCCCGCTCCGCCTCGTCCGCAAGGCGTTCCCTGGATGATGTCCAGACCGCAACCTCCGGCAGGATCTTCTCGTAGTGGGCAACGCGCTTCTTCGTGAGCTCACCGTGAAGGTTCTCCTTGATGATCCGGTGGATCTGAAGATCCGGGTATCTGCGGATTGGGGAGGTGAAGTGGGTATAATAGTTCGCCGCAAGACCGAAATGTCCCATGCAGTCCGTCGTGTACTTCGCCTGTTTCATGGAGCGGAGCGCCAGTCTCGCGAGAAGCGCCTCCTCCGGGGATCCGGCTGCCTTTGCAAGAAGCTTCTGCATCTCCTTCGGGTGAAGCTCCCCGTTCTGGAGACGGATCGAGTAACCGAAATTGTTGATCAGGATTCCGAAGCGCTTGATCTTCTCCCCATCCGGCTTCTCATGGCTGCGGTACAGGAACGGCGCCTGCTGCCAGTAGTAATCTTCCGCCACGGTCTCGTTGGCCGCCAGCATGCAGTCCTCGATCAGCATTGTCGCCGCGTTCCGCTCGTATGGCTTGATCTCCACCGGGCGTCCCTTTGCGTCCAGGATGATCTTGCACTCCGGGAAATCGAAGTCCACAGCACCTCTCGCCATGCGCTTTTCTCTTAAGACGCGAGCGGTCTCGTCCAGAAGCAGGAACATCGGGACGAAATCCTCGTACTCTTCCAGGCACTTTTTCGCGAATTCAGCTTTCTCTTTCGCTGCGTCTTTCTTTTTCTCGAGATCATCTGCCTGTACATTTTTCAGACTCCGTTTCGATTTTTTCTGTTCATCATTCTCAAAACGCTCGTCCTGGTTCCGTCCTTTTGTCTCTTCTAACTCAGCGTCCTCCCCGCTATTCTTTCCATTCTTCGCTTCCAGGATCGCATTCACCGCCGTGTACGTCATTCTCCGGTCAATGTTCACCACAGACTCGCAGATCTTATGCCCCACAATAATACCCTTTTCATCGATATCCATAAGACAGCTCATCGCCAGCCTGTCACATCCTGCATTCAGGGAACAGATTCCGTTGGAAAGTCTGTGGGGCAGCATCGGGATCACGCGGTCCACAAGGTACACGCTGGTTCCCCGCTTGTACGCCTCCTCATCGAGAGGACTCTTCTCCTTTACATAATGGCTCACATCCGCGATGTGAACGCCGAGATGGTAGATCGTCTCCCCGTTTATCGTCTCCTTCGACACACTGACTGCATCGTCCAGATCCTTCGCATCCTCTCCGTCGATGGTCACCATCGGCACATTTCGAAGGTCCACTCTTCCGTTCTTCTCGATCTCCTCCTCCACATATTCCGGCGAGAGCGCCTCCGGAACATGGGAGACCTCCTCCATCACCTCTTCCGGGAACTCCTCCGGCAGCCCGTAGGCCCGGACGATGGACAGGATATCCACTCCCGGATCATTGATATGACCCAGAATTTCCTTTACATGGCCTTCCGGATTTTTATTTTTCGCCGCGTAAGTATCCAGCTTTACCACAACTTTGTGCCCGGATACCGCGCCATTTTCCTTTCCCTGGGGGATAAAGATATCCATGGTGATCCGCGGGTTGTCCGGGATCACGAAACCGAAATTCTTGTTTTTCTCGAAGGTTCCGATCAGGGTCTCGTTGGCATGCTTCAATACCTTTAAGACTCTCGCCTCCGTCCGGCCGCCTCTTCCGTTCTCATTG
This sequence comes from Pilosibacter fragilis, assembly GCF_032490495.1. NCBI lineage: Bacteria > Bacillati > Bacillota > Clostridia > Eubacteriales > Clostridiaceae > Pilosibacter > Pilosibacter fragilis. The sequence goes on from NZ_JAVYJB010000016.1 coordinate 47,290, forward strand.
ATGACGACCTGGACCGTATCCCCGTCCATGGCATCCCCGGTATCATCCGGCGGGATAAAGAGATCATCCTCCCTGCCCTCGATAGTCACAAAGCCGAAGCCCCGGTGATGAGCCGCAAAAACTCCCGTCTGGGCGAAGACCTCGGATCTCGCATATTTTCCCTTTTTCGAGATTCCAACCTTTCCAGACGCCACCAACTCATTTAAAACTTCTTCCAGCTCGCCGCGCTGCTCCTTTGTGACACCAAGAAGCATCGCCAGCTCTTTTAATTTCATCGGAACATATGTCGGATCCTTCATCAGGTCCAGCAGCATATTTTTCCGCTCTTCCATTAACTTTTCTTCCATTCTTCTCCTTAAATAATATCCGGTAAAATCCAAACAATCTAAAAGTTCCCAGTGCAGTATTCACACCGGGCAGCCGCAAATGATCAAATTAATAAGATTCTGCAGACCATATTATAAATAATAAAGAGCGCGCCCTTTTGTCACCCGGAATCTTCATCGAAATTTCCTGTTAAACAAAAAACACTCCTGCACGGAAGTTATCGCTGCAAGAGTGTTCGTCATCTTAGAATTAAATTACCTTTAAATTTAATACCAGGGCAAGTACAAAAATCAGGATTGCCGCAATTTTTGTAAACTTTTCAAGGTTGCCTTCCATAGAACGGCCTTTATTTTTTCCCCAGTAGCTCTCAGCTACACCACTGATCGCGCCAAGTCCGGAAGTCTTTCCTTCCTGCATTAACACGATCACTGTCATTGCGATACATAAGATAACGAATACGATCGTCAGAATAATTCTAATCACCGACTACACCTCCTGTCCACAGATAAAGCCATCATAACATAAAAACTCAGGGCTGTCAATCTCCAGCTTGCGCGCTGAAATCTCAGGCAGCATGCAGGCAGTTACTGACATTGCCCGTGTACAATAACTACGGACTTACTGTCTGCCGCGCTCGAAAGCGCATGGGGACGGTACGAAGCAGGCAGGCAGAAGAATGCCTGCCTGCTTCGGAAGTTTTTTACGGATCACTGGAGCTTTTTCCAGTCGATCCAGTCGCCGTAATAGACGGTCTGGTCTTCCCCGTTTTTCGTCCATATCTTATATGGGTAGGAGCTCCCCGATAAGTCTGCGCTGAAACTGAGCGTTTTATCCGCATTGTTTTCGTTTCCGGAAGATAAGATATTAGACATGGACTCCTCTCCCGGCACTGCCGCCAGATTTACAATATCAAAAAATGTATTGAGATAAAAAATGAGTGATGCTCGGTCTTTCAACCTGGCATCACTCGTTTTTCGTTGTTTCTTACCAACCCCGTTTGACAGATACCGTAAAATAGTTAAGTTTTTGGTTTAACTGTTTTACGAACACCCGGCATTGCAACGGATCATTTTTTGAGCCAGAAGATCCCGGATCGTCTCCGCGCAGAGTCTGGCATCCGGTTTCGCTCCTTCTTCGATCCGTTCTGAAATCCACTCCTTCAGCACGCCTTTTTCCATATACGCGATCTTGATCCGGTAATTTCCAATCTCAATTCCCAAACAATTTTTCATCTTGAAGTTCTCCATTTCAGAACAGGCCAGTATACCAGCCGGTCAATTTTTCTCCGTATAATATCATAATAAAACAGGCCGCCGCGATCGCCGGGCCAAAAGGAACACGTTTTTCTTTCCGGAAAGACGCGAACCCCAGACCGAAGAGACAGCTTAAGATCAGGTAAAACAGGATCTCCCAGGCCGAGCTCAGGTAAAGTCCTGTCATAAAAAACAATTTGATATCGCCCCCGCCAAGGCTTTCCTTCCCTGTGAGTTTATCAAAGACCAGAGATACGAGAAGCATCCCCCCGCCGAGGATCAATCCAAGGAAGAGACCTCCAAAGATTCTCTGGATCGGGTCCGGGAGAAACAGGGCGGTCGCTAAAAATATCACACAGCCCGCAATCTGCAGGCGGTCGGGGATGATCCATCCATGAAGGTCGGTCAGGCTGAGGATCATAAGGACTACTGTCAGAAGAATTCCCCTGAGACTCATCACAGACATATCATAGCGATACACGATCATACAGCAGGCAATTCCCGATACCAGTTCCACAAAAAAGGCTTCTGCCGGTATCTTTGCCCTGCAGTAGCGGCAGTGTCCTTTTAAAAGGAGCCAGGAAAACAGCGGGATCAAGTCCAGCACTCCCAGGACATGTCCGCAGTGGTCACAGTGGGACCGCCCGGCAACCACTGACTCTCCGGAAAGAAGCCGTCCCGCCGCGCAGTCCGCAAAGCTTCCGAGACAGCAGCCCAGGATGAATGTGATCGTTAGGATGTATATTGTAATTCCCGGGCTGATGTGCAGCAGATTGATACTCCTTTATCTATTTGCTAAGGATCCTTTGTAGTCCTATTTTCGAGGGCCGAATAGGTTCTGTCCCTGTCAGTTTTTCAGCTTTCCCTCCATATAACTCACTTGCTGCAGCTGCCCGTCGATACGCATGCGGATCACCATATTGTCCTCCGTCGGCTCGAAATGGATATCTGAGGCATTCACCGAAACCGCGCGCTCAATAATGGAATTTACGAGCCGGATCATCGGCACGATCCTCTTTTTTGAGGTGCGCTTTGCCTCCTCGATCGCCATGAAGTTCAATGGATCCGCCATCGCCAGAAAGAGCTGATCCCTGGAAACACGGACCGGAACCACATTCATCTTTTTCGCCAGGTTCTTTGCTACATATCTGGACATTTCCGGCGTGATATCCACCTTCGAGAGATCGATATATTCGATGCCAAGCTGGATCCGCAGTGTATCGATCAGCTGTTTTTCCGTTATATAGTTATGTTTGACCAGAGTCGTTCCCAGTCATTCTTTTTCCTGTGCCTGATATTTTAATGCCTCGCCGAGCTGCTCCTACGTGATCAGCCCAGCCTCAGGAAGCATATCCCCTAAACGTTTTGTATGCATAATTTGTCACCTCTGCAAGGATTCGGTCATATCTGACTGCCAATTTTCTGAACAGACATGTTCTTTTGTATTGTACCATAGGGAAACGTTCTTTTGTAATTTTTCTGGCGAACGTCTTATTTTTATCTTCCAGCCTTTTTGTTTAAGCGAAAAAAGCAGTCATCCGGTGCAGGTTCATGCCTGCATCAGATGACCGTTTTTTCAAACATTTGATCAATATTCCATTGATCCTACCGGATATCAGCTCCAAGACGGAACTTCAGGTTTCCGAGGATCTTCTTTACGAATCTCTCGATATCCTTCGGATCAAGTGCCTTGTCCTCCGGGACAAAGGTGATCTTGAATGCCATGCTCTTCTTACCCTTTCCGAGCTGCTCGCCGCGGTAGATATCGAAGAGCTCTGCGTCACCGACCTGCTTGCATGCCTTCCTGATCTCATTGATCAGGCTGCCGCAGCTTACATCCTCGTCAACGACCATAGCCAGGTCACGGGTAACCGTGTCATACTCGGAGATCGGTTTGTAGCGCAGACCTTCCGGCATGTGGGAAGCAAGTGCCGCGAAGTCGATCTCACCGAGATAGATCTGGTTGTTTGCCTTGCTGTCTTTCGGGAGCTTTAACTCACCCGCAACGCTGTTTGCAAGCTTACCGAAGGAACCGACGCGCTCGCCATCACAGAGAATGTATGCGGAGATTCCCGGATGAAGATACGGAACATCCTCTGCTCTCTCGTAGTCGAAGCTTACGCCGAAGGAAGCTGCAAGCTCTTCCATGGTTCCTTTGACGGTAAAGAAGTCTTCTTCCTCACCGAATGCCGCGAATCCCACATGCGGAATCTCATTCGGAAGTTCTGTAAGCGGAAGTGCCTTCGGATAGTACACGTTCGCGTACTCAAAGAAACGTCCTGCCGTGTTGCCCTTCTTCACATTCTCAACAACGGTATTCAGCATGGACGGAGCCAGGGTTGTTCTCATGATGGAAAGGTTTGTGGTGATCGGGTTTAACAGGCGGATCACGTTGCGCTCCTTCGCGTCCTCAGCGATATGAAGCGCGTCAAGGTCAGCGTCAGAGTAGAATGCCAGAGTGGATACCTCGAAATAGCCCTGGGATACCATCACCTGTTTTAATTTTGTTCTTCTCTTCTGTGCCGGGTTTAATCCACCGTTTGTAACTGCGGAATCCTTTAAGAAGGTCGGAACGATGTGCTCGTAACCGTATTCACGGATCACTTCCTCCGCGAGATCCGGCTCACCAACCTCGATATCCTCACGGTAGCGCGGTGCTGTCACAGTAAGAACATCACCGTCGCGCTCTACCTCGAAGCAGAGTCTGCGGAGAATGTCAAGAACATTCTCTGCCGGAACCTCGATGCCGAGGATCTTGTTGATGCCACTCAATGTCGCGGTAAATTTCTTACCTTCTCTCGGTGCGCCTGCGCTCACATCGAATGCGCTGGCTGTGATCTCGCCGCAACCGAGTTCTTCGATCAGGTGAAGGGCACGTGCCATACCGATCTCTACGGTATACTCAGCGATACCTTTCTCGTAGTGGCTGGACGCATCGGTGTTCTGTCCGAGGCTTCTCGCTGTCTTACGGATGTTGTCACGCATGAATTTTGCCGACTCAAAGAGAAGCTGCGTGGTGTTCTCTGTGATCTCACTGTTCATGCCGCCCATGATACCCGCAAGGGCTACCGGTTTGCTGCCGTCGCAGATCACGAGATTGTTCTCGTTTAACTTGAACTCTTTTCCGTCCAGAGTCTGGATCATCTCGCCGTTCTCCGCGCGGCGGACGATGATCTGGCTGCTCTCTAAGGTGCTCATATCGAAAGCATGCATCGGCTGTCCGATCTCAAGCATCACGTAGTTTGTGATATCGACCACATTGCTGATGCTCCTTAAGCCGCAGAGTGCTAACTGGCGGCGCATCCATCTCGGGGACTGGCCCGGAGTGATGTTTCTGACACCATGACCTAAGTAGCGCGGGCAGAGATCCTGTGCCTCTACTTTGATGTCAAGGTTTTCATATTTATAATCGCTCTCTTTGTAGTCGAGAGCCGGCATTTTAAGCGGTTTGTCTAAGACTGCGGCAACCTCTCTCGCGATTCCTAAAACAGACTGGCAGTCCGCACGGTTCGCCGTTACAGAGATGTCGAAGATATAGTCGTCTAAGCCAACGACTTTCGCGATATCTGTTCCCGGGACGGTGTCCTTCGGAAGGTCTAAGAGACCGTAGACCTCAGAACCTGGATACAGGTCCTCGTTTAAGCCCAGCTCTTCACCGGAGCAGAGCATACCGTTGGACTCGATGCCCCGCATCGGTTTTGCCTTGATCCTGATGCCGCCCGGAAGTGTGGAATTGTCGAGGGCTGCCGGTGTGTGCATTCCTGCATACACATTCGGGGCGCCTGTGACGATCTGGATATCGTTTCCATACTCGCCGCAGTCTACTTTACATGTGCAAAGATGCGTTCCCTCCACCGGGGTACATTCTTTTACAACACCGACAACGACACGGTCGATCTCAGCGGAGAGATCGATCAGTTCCTCTACCTCGAATCCGCAGCCGAAAAGCTTATCCTCTAACTCCTGGGCTGTCACGTCAATGTCAACATATTCTTTCAGCCAACTAAATGGTACTTTCATGATCTTCTCCCTCCCCTATTAGCCTTTGAACTGCTTCAGGAAACGAAGATCATTCTCATAAAGCAGGTTGATGTTGTTGATACCGTATTTTAACATGGCGATACGCTCGATACCGATACCGAAGGCGAGACCGGAATACTCATTCGGGTCGATTCCGCAGTTTTCCAGGACCTTGTGGTGTACGATACCGCCGCCGAGAACCTCGATCCAGCCGGTGTGTTTGCAGAGCGGGCAGCCTTTTCCACCGCACTCGAAGCAGCTTACATCGACCTCAACGCTCGGCTCCGTGAACGGGAAATAGCTCGGACGGAGACGTGTCTTAACTTCGCTTCCGAAGATCGCCTGTACGAACTTGTCCAGCATACCCTGAAGGTCGCAGAGTGTGATCTTCTTATCCACAACAAGACCTTCCATCTGATGGAACATCGGGGAGTGGGTTGCGTCACTGTCGGAACGGAATACACGTCCCGGTGCCAGCATCTTGATCGGCGGCTTCTTCGCGTCCATGACACGGATCTGTCCCGGGCTTGTGTGGGTACGGAGCAAGATATCTTCCGCTACATAGAAGGTATCCTGCATATCTCTCGCCGGATGGTTCTTTGCAACGTTTAATCTTGTAAAGTTATGGTCGTCATCCTCGATCTCCGGGCCGTCGTAGATCTCGAAGCCCATTCCGGCGAAGACATCGATCATCTCGTTCTCTGTGACGGTGAGCGGATGAAGTCCTCCTGCCGGGCGCATCTTTGCCGGCATGGTGATGTCGACCTGCTCGCTCTTGTTGCGGGCTGCAAGCTCCAGCTCATCCATCTTATTTTTCATTTCCTGGTAGCGTGCTTCTACCTGATTCTTAAATTCGTTGATCGTCTTACCAACGTTCGGGCGCTCCTCCTTCGGAACGCTTCCAAGACCTTTCATCAGGTCCGCAATGCTGCCTTTCTTTCCAAGGAAGTTCTGCCAGAACTCACCAAGCTGTTCCTTGGACTCTACACTGCCGAGAGCGGCTTCCATCTGCTCTTTCAGTGCCTTGATCTTCTCTTCCATAGTCCACCTCATTCTTTCGGTATGGTTTGGTTATCTATCAGTGCGGCGGTCAGGCTTTTCTGCATGGCCATATCTTCTTGTTTTCTCTTTCACGAAAACAAGAAGCACGGGGCGTTCCCCGTATGATGATTTTTTCTGAAAAAGGCTTATGCAAGCGAGCTTGCAGCACCTTTCTCAGGAAAAATCATCGCATGGCTGAGCTGTTAACATGAAAAAAGCCCCGTCCCGCGCTATGGGACGAAGCTGACTCTCCGTGGTACCACCCAGATTCCGCATGATTTATATGCGGCACTCTAACGTCTGTAACGGGACTTCCCGTCCTGCACTACTGGAATTTCTTTCGCACAGGCTGCTCAAGAGTGAATTTACAAAAGTTTCCTTCGGAAGGTCTTTCAGCCGGTGAACCTTCTCTCTGTCATACCGGAATTTCCTTGTACTGTCTCTGTCATTGCGTTTTACACATTGACGATGGTAGCACAATCCGTAATATTTGTCAAGTGGCGGGCAGTCTGTCGGAATGGGATCCATGTTTTAACCGTTACTGTTTACGCCTTGCGCAAACAGTAACTGATTTTGCCGATGCTTCGCATTCCAAATCGGCAAAATCCACTACCACCACTGTACTGTACGGAATTTTCAGTTCAGAAAATTCCTACCCGTGTACAGTAACTTTTAACCTTCCTTATTAATTTTCCGTTTATATCTGTGAATTTATTTCGAAACATTGCCCGCATTTCTTGACACAATTCCCGTTTTATGGCATTATCACCTTGTGGCAGCAAATTATCTGCATATTATCTTTTATTTCATCCATTCGCATTCGCAATATGCAGGTCTTTTCGAGACAACACCTGTCAAAAAGGAGGAATTTCTATGGATTTTCTGACACTGACCATCGGTAAACAGAAAAACATCGCTCTGATCGCCCATGACAGTAAGAAGCATGAGATGATCGAATGGTGCGAGGCAAATAAAGAGATCTTAAAGGGACATTTCCTGTGCGGCACAGGAACTACCGCGAGAATGATCACCGAAGCCACCGGTCTCCCGGTAAAGGGCTATAACAGCGGTCCTCTCGGCGGTGACCAGCAGATCGGCGCGAAGATCGTGGAGGGGCGCATCGACTTCGTTGTTTTCTTCTCCGATCCCCTGACTGCCCAGCCCCACGATCCGGACGTGAAGGCGCTTCTTCGTATCGCCCAGGTCTACGACATCCCGATCGCAAATAATAAGGCAACGGCAGATTTCATGATCTCCTCCCCGCTTATGAACGAGACATATGACCACCGGGTCATTAATTTCCATGAGGCGATCGCGGACAGGGCGAAGACGCTGTAAGATTATTGATTTCAACCAGGCGGCACAGATATCAGAAAAAGCAGAAAAACATTCAATGTGGATGTTCTTCTGCTTTTCTTGCTTGCCAGTATTTAAATATACACAGATCTAAGAAATAATTCTATATTTGTAACTGTTCAGTACCTTCACAGTTACATGCAAAAATCCATTCCAAATCGGCTACGCCGATGGGATTTTTGCCTTTTAGCCTAGGTTTTCTTACGGTCAGCGCAGCAAGTGCGCAGACCTACTGAACAGTTACCTATATTTTTCTTATTTTTAAACCTCTAAACCATCAAGTGAGCTCTCCGCTGTTGATCACTGCTTCCAGTTCTTTCAGCCGGCTCTCCCCGTACACTTTCAGTCCATACCCGGCAAGCAGGGCCGCAGTCTTTCCCATTCCCTCGCGGAGTTTATGGGAAAAGGTTCCGTCATAGATGCCGTTTGAGCCGCATGACGGGCTTCTTTCTTTTAAAATCGCGATGGTGCAGTCATATTTTTTCGCCTCCCGGAGCGCGAAGTCGGCGCCGAGGAGGAATTCTGCCGTGACGTCCTCGCCTTCCGTGTTCATGACCGCCTCGTCCGGCATATGGATCTCGGAGGCTGCCCGCGGGGTCGGAAGTCCGCCCGCCTGTTCCGGGCAGACCAGATGGAACTTTGCCTTTCCTTCCATTTTTTTCATAAAATCGAGCACATCCTGATTGCGGTTGTTCGAGCCGTCCCACTTGCAGTTTTCGCCGATGAGACAGGCACTGATCAATATCTGAAGCATAATTCTCCCTCTTTCAATGCACGCCGGACAGAGTTCCAGGCTCCTGCATCAACACATTCTGTTGCTCAAATGGCAGGAATCATCACACAGGTTTCTTATTTCTCTCAATCCGGCTGTATGATAAAAGCAGGATCGTCCCACACTTTTTCATGCGGAAGCGGTCCTGCTTTCTTTCTATCTTTTCATAAGATCACGCTGCGTCTTCGTGATCCTATCTTCGTAGGTTTCCGCGCAGATGGTGATCAATGATTACATCTGGCTCTTCTTGCTGATCATTGCTCTCTTTCTGAGGGTCGGATCAAGGATCTTCTTTCTGATACGAAGGCTTGTCGGTGTGATCTCAAGAAGCTCGTCCGTATCGATGAAATCCAGACACTGCTCCAGGCTCATAATCTTCGGCGGAACAAGCTTTAATGCCTCGTCGGCGCTGGAGGAACGTGTATTTGTTAACTTCTTTGTCTTGCAGACGTTGATCTCGATATCCTCCGCCTTCGGGCTCTGTCCGACGATCATACCGGAGTAAACCTTTACGCCCGGTCCGATGAACAGGGTACCTCTCTCCTGGGCGTTGAACAGACCATAGGTGATGGACTCACCGGCCTCGAACGCGATCAGGGAGCCTGTCTTTCTGTAGCTTAACTCACCCTTGAACGGAGCGTATCCGTCAAAGCTTGTGTTCAGGATACCGTTACCCTTTGTATCTGTCATGAACTCACCGCGGTAACCGATGAGACCTCTGGACGGGATGGAGAACTCAAGTCTTGTGTAACCGCCGTTTGTCGGACTCATCCCCTGAAGTTCACCCTTTCTGCTTGTAAGCTTCTGGATGACAGCTCCGGTAAACTCATCCGGAACATCAACGTAAGCGAGCTCCATCGGCTCTAACTTTCTGTTTCTCTCGTCGTATTTGTAGATAACCTCTGCCTTGCTGACAGCGAACTCAAAGCCCTCACGGCGCATGTTCTCGATCAGGACGGACAGATGAAGCTCACCACGGCCGGATACCTTGAAGCAGTCTGCGGACTCTGTCTCTTCTACACGAAGGCTGACATCCGTGTTTAACTCACGGAACAGACGGTCGCGGAGGTGACGGGAAGTAATGAACTTACCTTCCTGACCTGCCAGCGGACTGTCATTTACCATGAAGTTCATGGAGATCGTCGGCTCGGAGATCTTCTGGAACGGAATCGCCTCCGGCTTCTCCGGGGAGCAGAGGGTATCACCGATATGGATATCCGGGATACCGGAGATCGCTACGATCTCACCGATGGTCGCGTTCTGTACTTCGACTCTCTTTAAGCCGTCGAATACATAGAGCTTACCGATCTTAACCTTCTTCATCTTGTCCGGATCATGATGGTTTACGATCACGCAGTCCTGATTTAACTTTAAGGAACCGCTGTCGATCTTACCGATACCGATACGGCCTACGAACTCGTTGTAGTCGATGGTGCTGATAAGGACCTGGGTCTCAGCCTCCGGATCACCTTCCGGCTCCGGGATATAGTTGATAATGGTCTCGAATAACGGGCTCATATCCACTTCAGGATCATCTAATTCTTTCTTTGCGAAGCCTGCACGGGCAGACGCGTAAACGAACGGGCAGTCAAGCTGCTCATCAGATGCGTCGAGATCCATGAATAATTCAAGAGTCTCGTCGATCACTGCTTCCGGTCTTGCCTCCGGGCGGTCGATCTTGTTGATGCAGACGATAACTCTTAAGTCAAGGTCAAGTGCTTTCTGGAGAACGAACTTCGTCTGCGGCATCGGTCCCTCGAATGCGTCGACAACAAGGACAACACCGTCTACCATCTTAAGGACACGCTCAACCTCGCCGCCAAAGTCCGCATGACCTGGGGTGTCGATGATGTTGATCTTCACACCCTTGTAGAATACGGCTGTATTCTTGGAAAGGATTGTAATTCCTCTTTCTCTCTCGATGTCATTGGAGTCCATGACACGCTCTTCTACTTCCTGGTTTGCACGGAATACGCCGCTCTGCTTTAATAACTGGTCTACCAGGGTCGTTTTACCGTGGTCAACGTGGGCGATGATCGCAATATTTCTGATATCTTCGCGTTTGATCTTCATAATCAATCCTCTTTCTTCATCTATAACTGTCCTCTCACCGATCATTTCCCGACCCGTTTTGCACAGTCATCTTACATTGTATACACTACATTTCCTAATTTTTGCATTACCGACTCAAAATTATAGCATTCATGAAATCAAAATGCAATATATAATCTTTCAAAATTCGGGGCAGATCTGCCTTTTCTGTGTGTTTTTTTCTATCCAATCGGCAGTTAGTTTTCTCTCACCCATTCGAAATGTCAGAACCCCCGTTTATACTGGCTTGCTGCGGCATTCAAGGATCAGCCTGATATCCCCTTCAAGACATAACTTCTGTATGTGCAGACTGATGCCCCGGCCGGCAGTTAAAACAGAATCACTTCCTTATTAAGTGTGCCGTACCACACCTCATCGCCCTTCCCGATCTTCGCGCCGCCGCTTGTCCCCTCGGTGATCTTCTTTTCCAGGCCATCGTACTCTGCCACCGGGACGAGAACGGAAAACTCCACCTTATCCGTGTACACGCTGTCCAACACCGTCATATTTTCCTGTCCCAAAATGTACTGGATCTTTCCGACACCTGTGTAGTCCGTCACGATCTTCATCTCAAAGGCGCGCTTCTTCTCAACGATCTCGGAAGCCGCAAGTCCCTCCTTCACAGCGCCGGAATAAGCCCGCACAAGACCGCCTGTTCCAAGCAGGGTCCCGCCGAAATATCTCGTCACGACGACACAGACGTTGTGGACATCCTCGCCTAAAAGCACGTCAAGCATCGGCCGTCCCGCCGTCTGGGCCGGTTCCCCATCATCGCTGCATCTTGTGAGCTCGTGGTTCATGCCGATGGTAAAGGCCTGGCAGTTGTGGCGGGCGTCCCAGTATTTCTTTTTGATCTCGGCGATAAACGCCGCTGCCTCCTCCTCGGACTCCACCGATTTCAGGTTCGCGATAAAGCGGGATTTCTTCACTTCGATCTCCGCTGTGCCGCCTTTGTATAAAATTTTCACGCTGTCAAGAGCCATATCTCCTCTCCTTCATATCCCGTCCAAACCTGCTGTCCGTCCCGTATATTTTTCCGTTATTTCCGGTTTCCGGGCAGAACCGGACAGGCAACCCTCATAATTCCGCATTGCGGAAAGATATCCCTGTCATTCATATTTTTGTCATGTCTTTGACGATTCCGACCACAAAATGTAATTTTTCCTTCATATTTTCCCACTTTGCGGTCAAAAATATCATAATACAAACCAAACTTTTCCACAATAACTATTTATAAATGAATGAAACTTTGCTATAATTAGGGAATGATAAAGGAGGCATCCTGAATGAATTATGGAAAAAACGAGGTGGAAAAGACACTCCGCAAGACAAATTCCAGATCACAGAAGATCACCTCACATCTGGTGCTTCTTCTCACAAAGATCATCCTGATCCTGGTTCTGTTTGCAGCGGTGCTTGGAATCAGCTTCGGCTACGGAATCTTCAAGGGCGTTATCGACGCAGCCCCGGAGATCGATGTAGCGAGCATCGAGCCAAGCGGTTATGCCACCATGGTCTATGACAGTAAGGGAAACCTCACGGAAACGCTCGTAAAATCAGGAGCGAACCGTCTTGAGGCATCCTACGAGGAACTTCCCCAGTGCCTGATCGACGCTTTCGTCGCGATTGAGGATTCCAGGTTCTGGTCCCACAAAGGCGTTGATGTCCGTTCCATGGTCCGTGCGGCCGTCGGAATCATTACCGGTGACTCCAGTGCCGGCGGCGGAAGTACCCTGACCCAGCAGCTCATTAAAAACAATATCTTTGAAGGCGGCAATGAGGACACCTTCGGGGAGAAGCTTGAGCGAAAGATCCAGGAGCAGTATCTGGCGATCCAGTTAGAGAAGATCATGGATAAAAAGATCATCCTCAAAAACTACTTAAATACCATCAACCTCGGAAACAACACTCTGGGCGTAAAGGCGGCGGCTCTCCGTTACTTTGATAAGGATGTTTCGGACCTTACACTCTCCGAAGCGACCGTCATCGCCGGAATCACCCAGAACCCGTCGAGATTCAACCCGCTCTCCGAGAACGGAAGAAAACGCAACGAAGAAAAGCGCCGCGTGATCCTCCAGTACATGTACGAGCAGGGAAAGATCACGAAGGAAGAGCAGGAGGAGGCTCTTGCCGATGACGTTTACTCCCGGATCAAAAACGTGGATATCGTCACAAAAGAGACCCAGACGCCGTACTCCTACTTTACCGACGAGCTGATCGATCAGGTATTAAAAGCCCTGCAGGACAAGAAAGGCTACACGGAGACGCAGGCCTACAATCTCCTCTTCTCCGGCGGTCTTGAGATCCACACCACCCAGGATCCGGATATCCAGTCCGTGGTGGATGAAGAGATCAGCAGACCGGAAAATTACGACGTTGTCTACTACTCGATCGACTACCGTCTGTCGATCCAGCATCCGGACCAGACAACAACGAACTATTCCGATGAGACATTAAAAACATATTTCCGCAAGGAACTCGGCGAGACAAACTTCGACGGTCTCTTCTCCTCAAAGGAGAAGGCGGATAAGGCCATCGCGAAATACAAAGCTGCAGTGACAAAAGACGGGGATACGGTTCTCGGCGAATCTGTCCACTATGTACTTCAGCCTCAGGCGTCCTTCGTCCTCATCGACCAGTCCAGCGGCTATGTGAAGGCGCTCAGCGGCGGCCGCGGCCAGAAAGAGGTCAGCCGTTCCTTAAACCGTGCCACAAACACCCTGCGCCAGCCTGGTTCCACCTTCAAGGTCATCACATCCTTCGCCCCGGCGATCGATACCTGCGGCGCTACCCTGGGAAGTGTCTACTACGACGGCCCGTACACCATGGGCACAAAGACGTTCCGGAACTGGTACAGCAGCAAGGGCTACATGGGCTACAGCACGATCCGTGACGGTATCGTCTACTCCATGAACATTGTTGCCGTCCGCTGCATGATCGAGACTGTGACACCGCAGCTCGGCGTGGAATACGCGAGAAACTTAGGGATCACTTCCTTAACAGATACGGACTACAACGCTTCCACCGCTCTCGGCGGTATCACAAAGGGCGTTTCAAACCTGGAGCTCACCAATGCCTTTGCGGCCATCGCAAACGGCGGTATCTACACGAAACCAGTGTTCTTCACCCAGATCCTGGACCACAACGGAAAAGTGCTTCTGGAAAATGCGCCGGAGACAAAGCGTGTACTTAAGGACTCCACCGCATTCCTTCTCACGGACGCGATGTCCCAGTCCATGGAAAGCAGCCGCATGTTCGCGTCCTCCGGAGTCAGCTTGAACTCCACAAGTGCCGTGGCAAATATTCCGGGAATGTCCAACGCCGGTAAGTCCGGTACCACAACAAACAATAACGATATCTGGTTTGTCGGATTTACCCCGTACTACACGGCGGGAATCTGGTCCGGATGTGACGATAACCAGAAGATCTCAGCCATCGGAAGCAGTACTTCCTACCACAAGAAGATCTGGAAAGCGATCATGACAAAGATCCATGAGGGGCTTGCGGACACCGGTTTCCCGGTTCCGTCCTCCGTCACAACCGCCCAGATCTGCCGGAAATCCGGAAAGCTTGCGATCCCCGGTGTCTGCGAGAATGATCCAAGAGGAAACGCCGTTTACACCGAGTACTTTGCAAAGGGAACTGTTCCAACAGAGGTCTGCGACCATCATGTACAGCTGACCGTGTGCAGCGAGTCCGGCGGACTTGCAACGGAATACTGCCCTGCGAAGACTACAAGGACCTTCATGGTGATTCCGGACGGCGAATCCGGCGGAACGGATGATTCTAAATACCGTTCTCCGGGAACCTGCACGATCCACAGCTCGACCTCCGTTGTTCTTCCGAGCGAAGAAGACACTGAGAACATGGGTTCCACAAAGGTCGAGACTGTTCCGGAAACCGTTCCGGAGACCACAAAAGCAGCGCCGAAATCGCCGCTTGACCAGGTATATATTCCTGTGGGACCTGGATATAATTAATCCTAAGTAAAGCAATACGCCGGATAGATTGAGTTCTATCTGGCGTATTGTTATAGAATTTTAGTAACTGTTCAGTAGGTCTGCGCACTTGCTGCGCTGACCGTAAGAAAACCTAGGCTAAAAGGCAAAAATCCCATCGGCGTAGCCGATTTGGAATGGATTTTTGCATGTAACTGTGAAGGTACTGAACAGTTACGAATTTTATAAGATTCCAGACACTGCCTGCGGCGAATTTATAGTCGATAAAATTCTCTGTTGATTCGCAAATAGTAGTAAGCTGCAAAGCACCGCTCAGAAAGTTATACTGCTGAAAAATCCCCCAGCTTTAATACCGGGGGACTCTCTCTATTTACATCATGGCTTTTGTAAATACGACCTTTATTCCGCTTTTCTTTTCTTCATCTCTTCGATCATCACCGGAAGGATCTTTGTGACATCCCCGACGATTCCCGCATCTGCCACATCAAAGATGGACGCATCCTCATCCTTATTGATGGCTACGATATAGCCGGAACCGATCATGCCGGATACATGCTGGGTGGCGCCGGAGATTCCACATGCGATGTAGAGCTTCGGAGCGACGATCTTGCCGGACTGCCCGACCTGGTGGGCTCTCGATACCCAGCCTTCCTCGATTGCAGGTCTGGTGGCTCCCACAACGCCTCCCATGACCTCCGCGAGCTCTTCCACAAGGGCAAAATTCTCCTTGCTGCCCATTCCTCTTCCGCCGGATACGATGATCTGTGCTTCCTCGAGGTTGACGGTCTCTGCGATCTCTTTTACTGTCTCAACGACCTTTGTGCGGACTGTGTCTGCGGAGGCGTCCTCAGCGATGACTTCGCCGGTTCTGCTCTCGTCTAATTTTTTTGCGAAAGAACCGGAACGTACGGTCGCAACATGCGGAAGGTTCTCTCCCATCTTCATGTCATTCAGTACATTTCCATTGTAAGAAAGGGATGTGTAAACGCCGTCTGCAGTGATCCCTGTCACATCTGTCACACAGCCGGACCCAAAGACTGCGGAGACTGCCGGGGCGATCATCTTTCCCTCCGGGGTTCCTGCCATATAGACTGCCTTCGGCTGATATTTCTCCGCAAGTTTTACGAGGATCTGTGCCTTCTCCTCAGCCGGAAGTCCTTCCTCACCTGCCACGAGGACCTTGGAAGCTCCTGCTGTGATCACAGTCTTTGTATCAGTGTCCTTTCCAAATACAACAGCGATCACTTCCTCGCCGTTTGCCTTTGCAAGCTCTGCGGCCTTGCTGACTGTCTCAAGTGCTGCACCGACCGGTGCACCGTCTGCGCTCTGGGCGTAGACCATGATATTCTTTCCATCTGTATATTTCATCGTCTCAATTTCCTTCCATGCTTAATTCCGGCTGACATTCACGTTTTGTGCGGGCCAAAGCCGGTTCTGCCGATCCAGCATTCATCAGATTGCTTTTGCTTCGCTCATCATGGCGAGCGCCTGGCTTACCGCCTCCGCCGGATCTTCTGCCTTGATCTTCACACCTGCGGCTCTCTTTGCCGGTGCGTAGACCCTGAGGACCTCGACCTGTGCAGTTCCTGCCTCTTCTGCGGCGAGCTCCTCGATCGGTTTCTTTCTCGCTGCCATCTTGCTCTTGATCGTCGGATAACGCGGGTCATACTCCGGCTTATTGACAGCCACAACGCACGGAAGCCCTGACTCGATCATGCAGTAACCTTCCTCCGTCTCCTGCTTTACTGTCACTTTTCCCTCTCCTGCTGTGATATCAACGACATCTGCTGTTACCGGAGCGGAAAGCTCCTTCGCCAGGATCGTTCCCACCTGTCCGGAAGCGAAATCTGTGGTCTCTTTGCCGCAGAACACGATGTCAAATTTCTTTCCTGCCTTCTCCTCGATGGCTTCCTTCGCAGCCTTCAGTTCCTTTGCGATGATCTCCGGATCAGCGCTCTGGTAAGCGTCATTTACCGCAAGGTACGCGTAGTCGGCGCCCACTGCCAGGCAGTTCTTTAAGGAGTTTTTTACGCTCTCATCGCCGATGGAAAGAACGGTCACCTCTCCTCCTGCCGCCTCTTTTAAGCGGACCGCCATCTCCAGCGCATATGTATCAAATGCGTTTACTACCGGTGTCACACCGTCAAGAGCCGGTGCCCCTGTCTTCGGATCCAGGGAGATCTCAACGGAATCGTCCGGAACCTGTTTTACACATACTAAAATTTCCATGTTTTCCTCCAAAATTCGTCCGGTTCCGACAGAACCAGTTCTTCACGGATACTGCCGGACCGGTGTAATATCTCGAAATTTTGCGGCTTTCACAGCCGTTTCTCCGCCATTCATTTGCCTTTACGCGCAAATTGCTTTTACTTTCCTATCACGTTGTTTGCCACAACAATTCTCTGTACCTCATTGGTTCCCTCAAAGATCTGGAAGATCTTCGCATCTCTAAGAAGCTTCTCGACCGGGTACTCTCTGCTGTAGCCGTAACCGCCGAACATCTGGATCGCCTCAGAAGCAACCTCCATTGCGATATCGGACGCATAGCATTTCGCGATAGCGGATTCCTTCGTGTACGGAAGTCCCATATCCATCTTTGTTAAAGCATGGGCAACCATCTGACGGGCCGTCTCTGTCTTGATCTCCATGTCGGCTACCTTGAACTGTAATGCCTGGTTCTTGATGATCGGTTTGCCGAACTGGATCCTCTCCTTGCCGTATGCGACTGCCTCGTTGATGCCTCTCTGGGCGATACCTGTGGCAACGCAGCCCATCCATGCGCGGGCCTGGTCGAGAGTCTTCATGGCGATTCCGAAGCCCTTTCCTTCCTCTCCGATGAGGTTCGCTGCCGGAATTCTGCAGTCCTCGAATACAACGTCACAGGTATTGGAGGTACGGATACCCATCTTGTTTTCCTCATGTCCTGTGGAGAGACCCGGAGTTCCGGCATCTACCAGGAACATGGAGATTCCCTTTACCCCTTTGGATTTATCGGTCATGGCTGTCACGCAGTAGAAGGAAGCGACACCGCCGTTCGTGATGAAGCATTTTCTGCCGTTTAATACATACTCATCTCCGTCTTTCACCGCTGTGGTCTTGCCTGCGCTGGCATCGGAGCCTGCGCCCGGCTCTGTCAGACAGAATGCCCCAAAGCCTCCGTCGAGGATCAGGTCGCAGACATGCTGCTTCTGCTCGTCGGTGCCCGCGATGAGAACCGGCTTCATGCCGAGACCGCTGGCGGAGATCGTTGTGGCGAAGCCTGCGTCCGCGATTGCCATCTGCTCGATAAGGGCAGCTACATCCACACGGGAAAGGCCCGGGCCGCCGAACTCTTCCGGAACCTCGAGAGCCTGATAGCCCTGCTCGACCGCTTTATCATAAATTGCCTTCGGCCATTCGCCGGAAACATCGTATTCCTTGCACTGCTCTGCAACTTCTTTGTCACAGAAATTTTTAACGTCCTGCAGGAGATCCTGCGCCTCTTCAGAAATTAAGTATGCCATAATGAAATTCCTTTGCTGCTATGTTTTCTGCGGCCGCCCTGGAAAATATGCGGGCTTGCCGGACAGCAGCTTTCCTTTCTTTTTTATTTGCGCCGGCCGGTTCACGGGGGAGATTGCCGGCCGGCAGACAGTGTCAATAAATATATTGGTGTACGGCAGCCGTCTCACGGGGAGGAAAAGAACTGCTGCCGGGGCTAAACAGAATACTTTACGCCTCTTCCTTCGGATCATAGCAGATCTTGCCCGGGTTTAAGATCATCTTCGGGTCGAAGGTCTCCTTGATGCCGCGCATCAGGCGCATGTTCACCGGACCTGCGAACTCTGCAAGATAGCCTTTCTTTCCAAAGCCGATTCCGTGCTCACCTGAGATCAGACCGCCCAGCTCTGCTGCCTTCCTGTAGATGTCTGCCATGAACTCGGAAACCTGTTTCTTGAATGTCTCCTCATCCATGTCGTTCGCGCATGTATAGATATGTAAGTTACCGTCACCCGCATGTCCGAAGCTCTTGACCTCGAAGTCATATTTCTCGGACGCTCCCTTGACGTATGTCAGGTATTTCGCGATCTGGTTGACCGGAACGACGACGTCGCACTCATCGAGAAGCTTTGTCTCCGCCTCGATGGCCTCAAGGAAGGAGCTTCTCGCTGCCCATGCGTCTTTCTTCTTCGCCGGGGTATCAGCAACGAGAACATCCACAGCGCCCGCGTCGAGAACAACCTCAGCCGCCTGCTCTGTGAGCTCCTCCAACTGTTCCATGTTGTCGCCGTCGAATGTCACAAGAAGGTAAGCGCCGATGTCAACACCCTCGACCTGCTTCGGGAATACGCTCTTTCCAAGGTAGCGCTCGGAAGCGAGAACGATCTCTTTCTCCATGAATTCCAGTGCCTGCGGCTGGAAGTGGTTCATGAAGAATTTCGGAACCGTCGCAATACAGTCTTCCAGGTTCTCATACGGGATGATCAGGCTGATGGTCTCTTTCGGTGCCGGGATGAGCTTTAAGGTGAGCTCTGTGATGATACCTAAGGTTCCCTCGGAACCGATCATTAAGTTTAACAGGCTGTAGCCGGTGCTTGTTTTTGAGACGGTAGCGCCCAGCTTTACGATCTCACCGGTCGGAAGGACAACGGTCATGGCGCGCACATAATCTCTTGTGCATCCATATTTGACGGCGCGCATGCCGCCCGCGTTCGTGGAAACATTTCCGCCGAGAGTCGCAAACTTTTCACCCGGATCCGGCGGATATAAGAGACCCTGCTTCTGTGCATCCTCAGCGAGGTCATTTAACAGAACGCCCGGCTCCACGCGGACTACGAAGTTCTCGAGATCATAGCCAAGGATCTTATTCATCTTGCTCATGTCGATCATGACCCCGCCATCTACAGCTACTGCCGCGCCGGTAAGACCGGTTCCTGCTCCTCTCGGGATCACCGGGAGGGAGTTCTCATAACAGACCTTCACGATAGCCGCGATGTCCTCTGTGGTTGTCGCCTCGATCACGACCTCCGGCGCGCCCTTTCCGTAGATCGGCATCTCGTCGTGGAAATAGTCACTGTTGATCTCTTCGCCTGCGTATACTTTTCCCGGAACGATCGCTTTGAACTGTTCCAGGATCTCAGGCGTTACCTCATTATACTTCTTTGCCATGTTTGCTTTCTCCTCTTCTCATATATTGCCGCCACCCATATGACACATGTGCGGTTTTGTGTAATGCAATTGATTCTCTTTTATATTGGTAGTACCAATTATGATATATTTTAAACACCATGCACATTTGTTTGTTTATTGCGCACAATGTTGATTGTTTTCTCTTTATTGGTAGAACCAATTCGTTCTAAAAAATAACTGCTATCAATAAGCAGTGTATTTTTTCCAATACAAGGATATCGCTGTCCCGGATTTTTGTCAAGACTTTTTGTTTTTCTTTGCGCAAATTTCGCACAGATTGTCTGATTTTTGTCAGGATTGTTAGAATTATATCATAGTCATGGTTCCCGCTCTTTTCCCTGACTCTCAAAGCACTGGCTTATCGAAATAATCAGTCGGAACTCTGCCATAATTTTTATAAGTACTGGTAAATATAGTGGAAATGCAGCTTCAGTCCCTCTCTCGCCTTCTCGATATTTCCCTCCGCGAAACCTTCTGCCAGTGTCCTGTGGGCGCGGCTTAAGAACTGCTCGCTGTGCATGCCCTCGATGATCTTTCCACGCATCTTCGGGATATACTCGTCCATGATCTTGTTGAGGGCCTTATAGTTTGCCAGCATACAGAAGTTTCCGGATGCCTCGATGAGAAGGTAGTGGATCGCCTTATCCCAGCGGACACGCTCCTCCTCCGTCTCCGCCCGCTCCAAATTGTCGAGATAGGACATCATCTTCTGGCGCTGCTCCTCCGTCGCCTGTTTCACCCCTGTCTCAATGGCCCCCCACTCCAGGGTAGAACGGAATTCCGTGATCTTATCCACGTCGATCTTCTTTAAAATATACATGAACGACAACATCTCCGCCAGAATCTCGTCAAAATTTCCGGAGACATAGTTTCCCGCACCTTGCTGGCTCTCCAGAACTCCCATGTTTTCCAGGATCCGGAGTCCCTCTCTCGCGGAATTCCGGCTGATCTCCAGCTTCTGGGCAAGTTCCCGCTCCGGGAGAAGCTTCTCACCCGCCTGGATCTCCCCGCTTCCGATTCCATGTTTTACATATTCAATGACTTTCTCGTAGGATTTCTCCATTTTTGATTCAGCAGTCCTTTCTTTTAACCAGAACTCCTGTACTTTCTACCCTGTTAGACTAATACACCGTTCAAACAGATCCAGCATCTCTCAGCAGACCGTACATTCATTCAAATAGAAAAGCACAGCCGCTGCCCCTTGAAACAGAGCTGACGTTCCATCTCCGCATCCATAACAAACTGCAGTCCGGCTGTGTTCTTAAATGTCTTTTTTGTGCGGAATCTTTTCCATAAGATTCCTGCTATTCTTCCATCGCCTTTTTGATCGCCTCAAAGAGCTCATCATACGTCTCGAACGCTGTGATTTCCGGATGATCTTTCTTGATCTGCTCCGTGCTGCGGAACAGGAATCCCGCCTTGCTCGCCTCTATCATTCCGAGATCATTGTAGCTGTCCCCGCTGGCGATCGTCTCAAAGCCGATGGACTGAAGTGCCTTCACCGTCGTATACTTGGACTTCTCGATCCGCATCTTAAATCCCGTGATCTCCCCGTCCGGAGCGACCTTCAGGGAATTGCAGAAGATCGTCGGCCAGCCAAGCTTCTTCATCAGGGGCTTCGCAAACTGCGTAAACGTATCACTGATAATGATGACCTGTCCAAGCTCACGAAGCTTATCCAGGAACTCCTTCGCGCCCGGAAGCGGATCGATCTTCTCGATGGTCTCCTGGATCTCCTTCAGCCCCAGTCCATGTTCCTTCAGGATCCCGATTCTCCAGCGCATCAGCTTATCATAATCCGGCTCGTCCCTCGTCGTCCTCTTAAGCTCCGGGATCCCGCTGGCCTCCGCAAACGCGATCCAGATCTCCGGCACTAAAACTCCCTCTAAGTCAAGGCATGTGATATACATAGCTGTTTTCTCCTCATTCCCGTGCTTTATTGTCATAATGAAAATATTATAACATTATCATCTAGAAAAATCTATAACCGCTTTACCCGCCCATAAAAATATGCTGCCCGCTGAATCTCCCAGCCAGACAGCATATCATTAAATTTATAGTCTTTTCAAAAAAATATTCCCGCCGATTATTTCGCCGTCTCTCCCTTTAAATACTCATACATCACCCGCGCCCCATCACAGATACTCGTAATCTCCGCATGCTCCGACGGATTGTGTGATACACCGCCCCGGCACGGAATAAATACCATACCGGAATCACAAATCTCCGCAAAAGACATGGCATCATGCCCCGCACCGCTCGGCATTCTCCGGCTGGAGATTCCAAGCCGCTTCGCCGCCTGCTCCAGACCGTCTTCCACTGACTCACTCATACTGATCGGAGGAATGCTGTTGATTTTCTCCGCCACATACTCAACGCCGCGCTTCTTGCAGCTCTCCCGCACCGCGGCCTTAAACGCCCGCTCCATACGGTCCAGACTGTCCTGATCAATGCCACGCATGTCCACACCAAGCTCCACCCGTCCCGGTATGACGTTCAGAACATTCGGATGGTTCTGAACCACGCCCACCGTCGCCACCGACTCGTACGCAGATTCCCACTTTCCGATCTTCTCCATCTCCAGAATGATCTCCGCAGCCGCACAGAGCGCGTCACTCCTCATATCCATCGGCGTAGCGCCAGAATGCTCTGCCATACCACGAAGATACACCCGGTACCTCACCGGCCCCGCGATCGTCCCGACAATACCGACCTGCGTCTTACATTCCTCAAGCACCTTTCCCTGCTCAATATGTAACTCCAGATATCTCCGAAGTCCCGATATCTTCTTCGGATGAAGCGTCAACCCCCGGTGCTCAAAAATACTCTCCAAAGACTCCCCGTCCTTCGACATCAGATGTCCGATATCCTGCTTATAGACCTCATGTGTAATCAGTCCACTACCGATCGTACAGCACCCAAAATTACTGGACTCCTCACACCGGAACGCCCCGACCCGAAGCGGGATCCTGATTCCATCCTCCTTCGCCCAGCGCATCACCATAAGCCCGGCCATCACGCCAGCCACACCATCATACCGTCCACCCTCGATCACAGAATCCAGATGCGACCCGATCAGCGTATACCCGTCCTCGTCTGTATTCGTCACATAAGTATTCCCAACCTCGTCCGTAATCACAGAAGCCCCGAGCTCCCTTCCAAGCCCCTTAAAGACCTCATGCATCGCGTCCTCCGTTTCCGAATACCCCAGCCGCGTCACGCCGCCCTGCGACGTACTTCCGATATCATAAAAACTCTGAAATAACCTTTCACAATACTGAACATCCTCGATCCGACGCTCCATAACCAGTACCTCCTGAGTTCCCCTAAGTATTTTCCGATCTATCTCATCTTCATTGCATATTTACTTTATCTCTATTTCGCAACAAGAAATAATTCTGACAATACCATTATAATCCATAAGAACTCAGAATTATATGTTCTCCCAGCCAAACTGAAACGCGCCTTTTTGTACGTACGGACAAAAACAGTCTCCCTGGCATGCCAGTACACAGCGGGGGTGAGGCTTCGGGCACGGATGCGCCTGAAGCCTCACCCCCGCGTACCCCTCGTCACTCCTTCATCCGCCAAGCCAAAACTCCCATATACAACTTAAAACCATCCTCCGGCCTTTTAATATCCAACCCCGTAACCGCCTGAATCCTCCCCAGCCGATACTTCACCGTATTCCTATGCGTATGCAGCACCCCAGCCGTCTCATCCAGACTCCCCGAACACATAAAATACGTCCACAGAGTCTCTAAAAACTCCCGACTCTCCACCGGTGCCAAAATCCTCTCAAATACATCCCTTTTCCCCGCTGAAAAAAGATCCTGCAACACACAGTACATCTCAACCTTTTCATATACGCAGACACAATTCTCAGGCTGAAGCTTTCTCATGACCCTAATTGCCTTAAACGCATCACTGTATGTATCGCGAATCCCGGCGAGTCCAGTCCGGACCGGACCGACAGAACAGACAAACTTATCCGTTCCCGCATTCCACAGAGAACATATTCTCTCCTCTTCAAAAAAATCCACAAGCGTCTCCCGAAGCCTGCACTCATCCTCTCCCTCAGTCAGAATCAGATACCCCTTCTCCAACGGAACCATCACACGCTCCCTGATCCCAGCAGTCTCTCTCATCCTCTCCAACAAAGTCCGCCCCAGAAACCTGATCCCCTTCCAATCCTGCTCATCCGGCACATACCGCTTTCTGAAATTGATCACCACCGCCGAAAACCAGTCATGCTCCACGTCCATCCCAAAAAGCCGTCCCCGTTCCTCCATCAGGATCTCATCACTGTAATTCTCGTAAAGAATATCCTTCACATACTTCTCCAGAATCTCCGAGTTTCCCTCCTCCTCAAAGATCAGATTCATCACATTCACAATAATATCAATATAAGCCAGCTCCCCCGGAATCTCCAAAACCGGCAGTCCCACCTCATCCGCCGCTCTCTTCACACTCTCCGCGACAGTCTCCACATACTGCCCCGTCTTCACCGCAATACAACAGCACGTATCCGCCAGATCCCGGATCAAGGCACACTGATCCTCCTCACTCTTCCGCACCGAATAAAAACTCGTGATCAGAAAATCATTTCCCTTGAGCCACCTCTTGATCTCCGGGACCTCCATCACCGTCACATGCTCCACTTTCCTAAAAAGTCCCTCTTCCCCCGCCACCACGCGGACACCCCGCATAACCGAGAGCTTCAGGACATCACTTACCTTTGCCACAAAAGTCCCTATCTCCTTTACAAATCATTACACTTTTCCATTCAAGGAACAATTGTTAATTACGTTATCTCCTAAGCGGAAATCATAACTTAACCTATTGTGCTATTTCAAATAAAACGTTTAAAAACTTGTAAAAACCGCAAAGAATCCCTGTTTTTTTGATAAACAAATTTTTTAGAATATCAGTTCTTTGATTTTTCCAAGTTCGCAGGTTTCACCGAAAATACTGTTTAATGCAATGCAGAGGTTGTATGCCAATACTTTATTAACCAAACGGGTGCATAA
>NZ_JAVYJB010000017.1:0-66153 GCF_032490495.1 Pilosibacter fragilis
CGTGGCTGAAATGTCTGCATCTGCCGCTTCAATATCCGCTGCTTTTAACGCCGCTTCCTGTGCCTCCTCCATAGGGATCATCTGTGTCTGCTCCTTCGTCTGCTCCTGGCTGCTTTGCTGCGGAATACTGGCTGCCGCATTATCTCTGCATCCGGTCAAGGTCATTGCAAGTGCAAATGCCACTCCGGTAAAAATCCATTTCTTTCTCATACTCTTTCTTATCCTTCCTATCAGATTGGAATGAGTAAAGTGTAGCCGATATCCTGCCAGATTACAAGTGAAATTTTTGTGTACAGGGTATACTTGTAAAAATCTAACAAATATAGTGACACTTGCAATACCGTAAATTGCGCCGCCCATGCCTCTTTTTACAGATTCCCTGATTGTCTCCATTTTGTATAACAAAAGGCAGCCCACTATGGACTACCCTGATAAAAATAAAAAGCAGCAAATCATTTGCTATGTGTAGTGATATTCTATAGAATCAGTACTGTGTATTCATTTATAGAAGCGGATTCCTATCAAAATATATACCAAGATTACTGTTTCTCTCCAGTGAATGTCTTTCTTCTTTAATGTACCTCCAGGACATAACATATCGAATGTGTTCGACATTCAGTTTCATAAACCGACTGCGGACAATTTCTGCTGGACGTTCCTCTGCACCAATGCGAATCAATGGTCGCTTCGTGCAAACTGTTTCAACGATCAACTCCAGAATGTTATCCAACATTTCGGAATCGTAAGGGTAATCCTTCTTCAACAAATCAATACTGAGCTGATCCGAGAAATAATCAAAGTATTCTTGATACCGGTCATTCTCGTCCATCATTCCACCATTTCCGGAAGGAAAGATAGAATCAGTATCACTAAATTCAGTATTTTTAATATCAGTATTATTACATTGTGATTTCGGAAGTTCTTGAGTTGTGATTTCCATTGTTCCAGAATTGTGATTTTCACAATTCAAGAGTTGTGAATCCACAGCAGAGATAAAGTTCTTCACATAGATCAGGTTGGGCTTTCCCAAACCCTGGCGCTTACGTTCAATCAATCCTGCTTTCTCCTCAAGTTCACTGAGCAGCTTGATAGCCTTTTGTTCAGCACAGTTCAGAGCCATCTTCGCTTCGTCGATTGTAAAAATGATATACACTCGACCGTTTTGATCGATCCAACCATTCTTGGCAGACAGGCTCATGCGGTCAAGCAAAATGCCATACAGCATCTTGGCATCGGCAGAAATATTCCAAAACCTCTCGTTCGTGAACAACACCTTCGGAACTCGATAGAATGTGAATAGCTCGGATTGCTGACCGTAAAAATAATCAAAACTCACACGGCTTCACCACTTTCTTTCTGCGGAAAACTTTCTGTTGTCAGTAGAACGCTGCAGAAAGTCGTATCCGTCTTTTCGTGAGGACATCGGGCAAAATAGCAGAAGCGGTATTCCTGTTCATACGCATCCATACCAACGAAGCCCCACTTCACGCATAACCTTCTTCGTACACCAGCCAATGCACGGGTGATCTCGCCCATAGGGACAGTCATCACATTCCGACTTGGATTTCGGTGGCAAAGAGATTAAGTAGTAGCAATTATTTCTACCCAGACGGCAACCCTTTCTGCCATTCGTCCAGTAGTAGCAGTAATGGCAATCGCTCGGCTTGTCTGCGGCATAAACAGGCTTGCTCAAATAAAACACCTCCAATCTCTTGTATTTGCCCATGGTTTTGGGCATAAAAAAAGAGCGCCTATCCATCCCCAATGCGGGGCAAATAGACGCTCTATGTAGATAACGATATTCAATTTTATCTGCTATAACTGCATGTTACTCAAAACATCCGCCTTTTTTGATTAGCTGGATTTTTGGCACGATTTTGGGGCTGATTAGCAGGAAGGGCATTTTCATTAGCAAGAACAGCCTGTTTTCTGCTAAAAATTAGCTGGCGATTTTGTCTTATAACAACCGTTCGATTCTGGAGGGCTTGTCAAAAATCAAATTTTGGAGTAGAATTCTATCCCATACAGTGAAAGAGCTTTTTCGTGCCTTTTCATATAAGAAAAGCCGAAAACCCTTGAAAACAAAGGCTTTCGGCGTTGTTCACTGGCGTCCATAAGAGGATTTGAACCTCCGACCCCACGCTTAGGAGATGGACCCAGTGCATATATTCCCTATCAACAGGGATAAAGAAAATGCAGTTATATCAAGGCTTTTCTCCATGTTCTCTATAAACCTTGTACAAGCAAAATCAAGCAAAAACAAAGGATTTTAGCCCCCTATTGTTTGCACTCTGTTTGCAAAGGCGCGAAATTTGGCGTTAGCCAAAAGTTCAATTCCCGTCGAGACTTAATTATATTCATGGTATCGTGGACATAGTTTACCATACATAGAGGTTCATTACAAGAGGTATTGAGCCAGTGAAAGTGCCTGTTTTATCTTTCTCAGGAAAGGTAAAGCAGGCACTTTTTTTCATATCTAAACTTAGAAAGAAATGAGGTGAAATCATGAATACACAGATTATTGCCATAGCCAACCAAAAAGGTGGTGTCGGCAAAACAACCACTTGTGCCAATCTTGGAATTGGTCTGGCGCAGTCCGGGAAGAAAGTCCTTCTGATTGACGGAGACCCACAGGGAAGCCTGACCATCAGCTTGGGCAATCCCCAGCCTGATAAGCTGCCCTTTACACTGTCAGACGCTATGGGCCGTATTTTGATGGATGAACCAATTCGTCCCGGCGAGGGTATCCTGCACCACCCTGAGGGCGTAGACCTGATGCCTGCGGACATCCAGCTATCTGGTATGGAGGTATCTCTGGTAAACGCTATGAGCCGAGAAACCATTCTGCGACAATATCTGGACACGCTGAAGGGGCAATACTCCCATATCCTTATTGATTGCCAGCCCTCCCTGGGTATGCTTACGGTCAATGCACTGGCTGCCGCTAATAGGGTTATAATCCCCGTCCAGGCAGAGTATCTTCCAGCTAAAGGTTTGGAGCAGCTTTTGCAAACTATCAATAAGGTTCGCAGACAAATCAATCCCAAGCTGCAAATTGATGGGATTCTGCTGACGATGGTAGACAGCCGAACCAATTTTGCCAAAGAAATCTCCGCTCTTCTGCGCGAAACCTATGGCAGTAAGATCAAGGTGTTTACATCAGAAATTCCTCATTCTGTCAGGGCTAAAGAAATCAGTGCTGAAGGAAAAAGCATTTATGCCCATGATCCTAATGGCAAAGTGGCTGAGGGCTACAAAAATCTGACGAAGGAGGTATTGAAACTTGAAAAGCAGCGCGAAAAAAATAGAGCTGGCCTCAGTAGATGACCTGTTTTCTACAGAAGAAAGTCGGCAAGACGAGCAACTGGAAAAAATTCAGGAAATTCCCCTATCTGAACTGCATCCGTTCAAGGATCACCCCTTCAAGGTCAAGGATGATGATGCAATGATAGAAACCGCAGACAGCATCAAAAAGTATGGTGTGTTGGTTCCTGCGATTGCCAGACCACTGCCTGATGGCGGTTATGAGCTGGTAGCCGGTCACAGACGCCGCAGAGCCAGCGAATTGGCCGGAAAAGAAACCATGCCTGTCATTGTGCGCGACTTGGATGACGATGCTGCCACAATTATTATGGTTGACAGCAATTTGCAGCGAGAAAATCTGCTCCCCAGTGAAAGGGCTTTTGCCTACAAAATGAAGCTGGAAGCCATTAAACATCAAGGAGCAAGAACAGACCTGACTTCTGTTCAAGTTGAACAGAAGTTGAGCGCCAGAGACCAGGTGGCAAAAGAAGCCGGTGAACGAAGCGGTATCCAGGTAATGCGATATGTTCGTTTGACTGAACTGATTCCAGAGCTTTTGGATATGGTGGATGAAAAGAAAATCGCATTTAACCCAGCCTATGAACTCTCTTTTTTGAAACCGGACGAACAGCAAATGCTGGTGGAAACAATGGACTATGAGCAGGCTACCCCTTCTCTCTCTCAGGCTCAGCGAATGAAAAAGTTCAGCCAGGAAGGGAAATTGTCAGAAGATGTGATGCTTGCCATCATGTCAGAGGAAAAAAAGGGTGATCTGGATAAAGTGACCTTGAGCAGCGATACCTTGCGAAAGTATTTCCCCAAAAGCTATACACCGGCCAAAATGCAGGAAACCATTATTAAACTGCTGGAACAATGGCAGAAAAAACGCCAACGAGATCAGGAACGATGAAGGGAGAGCCTATGAAAGATATTGCAGCAAGGGAGCTGAAAGGCCACAACATTCTTGCAGTGGAGCGATTTTGGGACAGCACTTGCTGGATGATTGAGTTTACTGTCTTGCGCCCTACTGCTTATGGAGAACCTGGTGACGAAATGAGGCTTTTTCTCACAGAGGACGGGTATCAGTCAGCTCTGCAAAGCCAGCAGCGTCGAGAAATCAAAATTAAGAGATATGCTCATGTTATTGAGGGGCATATCCTCGACTTCAAGCCTAAAAAACACCGTCGTTCATAACCGATACAACAAAAGGAAAGGAATGAATATGTGTACTGTAAGAGAAATCCGAGAAGCTATTCAAGAAGATTGCCGCTCACAGCGTGATATGGAATCCACCGAGATTGACCGTGTTTTTCAAACCTTACCATTTTCTCAGGAAAGGGATCTGTTTGATAAACCACCAATGCCAAAACGCCTCTACCGACGCAAGAAAAAAGATACAGACAGACCCTAACCGCTGCCACAATTCTTTTATGAATTGCGGCTTTTTTCATACCTGAGAAATGAAAGGAGTGAAGTAAATGGCTGTTTTTCGTGTAGAACGCACTGGCGATTACACGGTTATGAGCAATTTTCATCTAAAAGACAAACGACTTTCTTTGAAGGCAAAGGGTCTCTTGTCGCAGATGTTATCTCTGCCTGATGACTGGGATTATACGCTGTCAGGACTCAGCTATATCAATCGAGAAAGCAAAGATGCAATCCGCTCTGCTGTCAATGAGCTTGAAACAGCCGGATACATTCGACGCAGACAGACAACTGATGCTTCTGGTAAATTCGCAGCCAATGAGTATACCATTTTTGAGCGTCCCATCGAGGGAGAACCGATGTTGGATAAGCCGTTGTCGGAAAACCCGATAACGGTAAACCCGTCAGCGGTAAATCCGTTACCGGAAAATCCAACACAATTAAATACTAAGAAATCAAATACCCAAAAACAAAATACTCATGGATCAAATACCGATTCCATTCCCTTCCGGGAAACAGCGGCGGTAATACCGCCGGAACGGAAAGGAAGGGATGCGATGTCTGTCACAGAGATAGAAAATTATCGGGAATTGATTTTGGAGAATATCGAGTATGATTGTCTGAAGCAGCGTTATCCTCTCTACCTGGATGACCTGAATGAGATCGTAGAGCTGTTGGTAGAAACGGTCTGTGCCAAACGAAAGACCACCCGGATCTCTGGTGCGGACTTTCCTCATGAAATTGTACGCTCCCGCTTTTTGAAGCTGGACAGCTCTCACATCGAGTTTGTCATGGACTGTCTGCAAAAGAACACCACCCAGGTACACAACATCAAGCAGTACCTGCTTGCAGTGCTGTTCAACGCTCCTACCACCATGAATAACCACTACACTTCACTGGTAAATCACGATATGCACGCAGGCGGCTGGTAATCAGCCGCTTTTGTATTACACCAAAGGAGGCACAGCATGAATCAGATTGAAATTTTCAATAGTCCAGAGTTCGGAAGCATTCGCACTTTGGAACAGAATGGCAAAGTATTATTTTGCGGTACAGATGTGGCAACAGCGCTGGGATATACCAATCCACGCAAAGCTGTCCGCGACCATACCAGGGGTGGAACGAAATGTTCCATAGGGGTCCAGACTGGGAAAAAGGCAGATGGAAGCCCCGCGGTACAAATGGTCGAAATGCTCTTTATCCCCGAAGGTGATCTATATCGTCTGATCGCCCATAGTAAACTGCCGTCAGCGGAACGGTTTGAACAATGGGTGTTTGATGAAGTTCTACCTGCCATTCGCAAGCACGGAGCCTATCTCACAAAAGAGAAGTTGTGGGAGATAGCCACTTCTCCGGAAGCTCTGATAAAGCTCTGCTCCGAGCTGCTTGCTGAGCGGGAAGAAAATGCGTCGCTACGAGAGGAAAATGCCCTGCTGGAGAGTAAGGCAGCCTTTTATGATTTGTTCATCGACCTCAATCACAGTACCAACCTCCGCACCACCGCCAAAGAGTTGCTTGTCCCGGAGCGTCGGTTTGTCCGTTTCCTTCTGGAAAAGCGTTTTGTGTACCGCACCGCATCCGGTAATGTACTGCCCTATGCAAAGCCAGCCAATGAAGGACTGTTTTGTGTCAAAGACTACTGCAATCACGGGCATATCGGCTCCTATACGCTGATAACCCCGCAAGGCAAACTCTACTTTGCTCAGCTGAGAGACATGATTTTGATGGTTGTATGAGAGTGGGAAAGGAAGTGAGTTTTATGCCAGAAGGCAAAACAATCGGTCAGCTGATGGAAGAAATGCGCCAGAAAGCTGGAGCGCAGAACTATCACGGCCATGACTACATGGATCTCCAGCGATTTGCTGAGAACACCCGGCACATGATTATTTTTGATGTGCTGACGCATGACTCCCCGGTGGGCTGGAAAGGTGAACGAACCCGCCTGTTTTTGTCAGATAAGGGCTATGAAAAAGCTCTGGACAGTCAGGCAAAGGGACAGATCAAGATTCTCAGTCATGCAAAGGTCAGAAATGGAGATTTGCTCTATGACCGTTCTGAGCAAATTCGTTGAGGGCGGTTCGATGAAGAAATACCTTCTCCGGCGGCTGGTGGTCCCACCTTAGAAGAAAATACACCACACCTGCAAACTTCGTGGAAAGGAGGCGATGAAAATGCAGGAAGAAGTGGAAAACAGGACTTTAACGCTGGTTGTCAGCGGAACAAAGTTCACCGGGCGTCTGCTTAAAGCCGCCATCAGCAAGTACATGGCCCACTGCAAGGAAAAGAAGCTGCAAAAGCAGAGAAGCCGTGATGCCCCTGTGACACCCCACGGCAAACAGACCGTCAAGCAGCTTATTGGTCAGAATCAGGGAATCTCCAATATCGAGATCACAGACCCCTCCATCAAGGAATTTGAGAAGATCGCCCGGAAATATGGTGTGGACTATGCGGTGAAGAAAGACCGCAGCAGCTCCCCGCCCAAGTACCTGATCTTTTTCAAAGGCCGTGACGCCGATGCGCTGACCGCTGCATTTACCGAGTACACCAGCAAAAAGGTCAAGAAGGCCGAGAAAACGGAACGCCCGTCTGTGCTGGCAAAACTCAGTCAGTTCAAAGAGATGGTCAAAAATGCCGTGGTGGACCGCACCAAGCGAAAGGAGCTGGAACGATGAAAAAGCAGTTTGACATCAAAAAGCTCGTTTTGCTGAACCTGCCCTATCTCCTGATGGGGCTGTTTGCTACTAACTTCGGGGAGGCATGGCGACTGGCTCAGGGGGCAAATGCTTCAGAGAAATTCCTTTCCCTGTTTGCTGTCCTGCCTGGGGCGCTGCAAAGTTTCTGGCCCAGCCTGCACCCGTTGGATCTGCTGGTAGGGCTGTGCTGCGGTGCTGGCCTGCGTCTGGCGGTGTACCTCAAAAGTAAAAACGCCAAGAAGTACCGTCACGGTATGGAGTATGGCTCTGCCCGTTGGGGAACCCGTGAGGATATTGCACCCTACATCGACCCGGTGTTCCAGAACAATGTGATTCTGACGAAAACGGAGAGCCTGACAATGAACAGCCGCCCCAAGGACCCAAAGACCGCCAGAAACAAAAATGTGCTGGTGATTGGCGGCTCCGGTTCCGGTAAGACCCGCTTCTGGCTCAAACCGAATCTGATGCAGATGCACAGTTCTTATGTGGTCACAGACCCGAAGGGAACCATTTTGGTGGAGTGCGGAAAAATGCTCCAAAGGGGCGCACCCAAATTGGGGAAGGACGGAAAGCCCATGAAGGATAAACACGGCAAGGTCATTTATGAGCCGTACCGAATCAAGGTCCTAAATACCATTAACTTCAAGAAGTCCATGCACTATAACCCTTTCGCCTATATCCATAGCGAAAAGGACATTTTGAAGCTGGTAACAACGCTGATCGCCAATACCAAAGGCGAAGGCAAGGCCGGAGACGATTTCTGGGTAAAAGCAGAAACCTTGTTGTACTGCGCGCTTATTGGCTATATCCATTATGAGGCTCCGGTGGAGGAACAAAACTTCTCCACCCTCATTGAGTTCATCAACGCCATGGAAGTCCGTGAGGATGACGAGGAGTTCAAAAACCCCGTAGACCTGATGTTTGATGCACTGGAAGCCGAGAAGCCAAACCACTTTGCGGTGCGCCAGTATAAGAAATATAAGCTGGCCGCCGGTGATATATGCTCTAAGTGACTTCTTAATCATGATTTTGTCATGGTTAGTGAAGCAATCACTTAGAGCATTTTTGTTTCAGGAGGTACAGCCATGAGAAATGAAAAAATTACCCCACTGTACGAGCGCCTGAGCCGGGACGATGAGTTACAGGGCGAGAGCAATTCCATATCCAACCAAAAGCAGATGTTAGAGGATTTTGCCCGCCGGAATGGGCTGCCCAACCCTACGCACTTTACCGATGATGGTATCTCAGGCACCCGTTTTGACCGCCCAGGATTTTTGGCGATGATGGAGGAAGTGGAGGCAGGGCGTGTAGAGGCAATCGTCATCAAGGACATGAGCCGGTTAGGGCGTGACTATCTGAAAGTCGGCCAGGTCATGGAGATTTTGCGGCAGCGCGGCGTCCGGTTAATTGCCATCAATGACGGTGTGGACAGTCTGAAAGGCGACGATGATTTTACGCCCTTCCGCAATATCATGAATGAGTTTTACGCCCGCGACACCAGCCGGAAAATCCGCTCTGTGTTTAAGTCAAAAGGCATGAGTGGCAAGCACCTGACCGGCACGGTGATTTACGGCTACTTGTGGGATGAAAAGCGGGAGCATTGGTTGGTAGATGAGGAAGCTTCCGAAGTGGTACGCCGTATCTTCTCCCTCACGCTGGAGGGATATGGGCCTTATCAGATCGCCTGCAAATTATCCATAGACCGGATTGAAATTCCTGTCGTACACCTTGCCCGCTTCAACGAGGGTGTGAACCGTTCAAAGCCGGTCAAAGACCCCTATGGATGGGGATCATCTACCATCGTGAACATTTTGAAAAAACGAGAGTATTTAGGGCATACCATCAATTTCAAGACCCGCAAGCACTTTAAGGACAAGAAAAGCCACTATGTTTCTGAGGACGAATGGACGATCTTTGAGAATACCCATGAAGCCATTATCGACCAGCAGACCTTTGATTTGGCGCAGAAAATCCGCAGCAATGTACGGCGTTATCCAAACGGCTGGGGCGAAGCGGCTCCCCTCACAGGCTTGCTCTATTGTGCCGATTGCGGCGGCAAGATGTATGTCCACCGCACCAACAATGGCAGGCGGATTTCTCAATATACCTGTTCCAATTATACCAAAGTTCCGTGTGGGACACTATGCCCTACACAACACCGTATCAATGAGAGTGCTGTCCTGACATTGGTTTCCGACACGCTCCGGGCTATCGCTGAATATTCGAGAAATGACCGGACGGAATTTATTCACACTGTTCAGGAGACGCAGGTTGCTCAACAGAGTGCCGATATAGCGAAAAAGCGCAGGCGTCTGGCTGCTGCCCAAAAGAGAGCCGGAGAACTGGAAAAACTGATTTGCAAAATCTATGAGGACAATGCCCTCGGCAAGCTGCCGGATGCACGATATAGGGCGCTTGATGCACAGTATGCCAAAGAGCAGGACGCACTTGAGATTGAAATTGCGGAGCTGGAAAAGGCTGTTACCGGCTATGAGCAGAGCCAGAAATCCGCAGAGAAATTTATAGCCCTAATTGATAAGTACGAGAATTTTGACACTCTGACAAACACCATGCTCAACGAGTTTGTAGAGAAAATCCTTGTCCACGAACGCGCCCGAAAAGGCAGTCAGGACACCACGCAGGAAATTGAAATCTACTTCAATTTTTTAGGACGCTATATCCCACCATCCTTACAGCCGGTTCCTTTAACCCCGGAGGAACAGGAAGAACTGCGGAAAAAAGAAGAACGCAAGGACAGGCTTCATCAGAATTATTTGAAGCGGAAAGCCAGCGGCGCACAGAAACGGTATGAGGACAAAATCAAGGCGAAGAAAAAAGCGGAAATGGACGCTAAGAAAGCCATGATCCGGGCTGAGGATATGAAAAAAGGTGTTTTTTCTACTATCGGGCAGCTACCAAAAGAAGAACCGCGCAAAGGCAGCATAGCAGCCAGCGCAGCAGTCTAATCATCACGGAGCAAAGGAGCATGAATATGAGTAAGTTGACTTACATTCGTTGTGGAGATTATGATATACCCAACCTAAAACTTTCTGAACAGCCGGAAACTTCTATCGGCAAGTACGGCAGAATGCGAAAATCCTACCTAAAGGAACATCGCCCCATTCTCTACAACCAACTGCTGATGAGCGAGAAGCTGTATCCGCACCTGATAGAGATTGACCGGACAGCGCAGGAGCGTGTGGACACCATGTTGCCTCACATGATGGAGACTGCGGGTGTCACGGAAGAACTGAAAGCCTGTGATCCTATGCGTTGGGTGGGGCTGATGAACACATTAACGGCACAGATTGAGGAAATTTTAATCAGGGAACTGATTTGCAGCTGAATGGGAGGTGCGGGAAATGCTGACCTTTGAAAAGGTTTTGAAAGTGTTTCAGGCATATCTGGAGGATGACCCTCTGTATGAGGTGGTTCAGACCAGTCATGGTTATACATTGATGGCATGGGAACCCCACCGGAATGACTGGTACAGCGCTGAAATACAGAAAACCCCGGAGGATTTACGGAACGCTTTGTTGGGTACATACGCCAACTTTCTGGAAGATAAGATTACTGGAAATGACCGTGACCTGACTGTGACAGAAACCGGAGAAATCCAGCAGAGGTGTCGGGAACTTTTGGAAAAGTGCCGGGAACCTTGATATAGAAATGCCAGAAGGAGGCCGCGATTATGCGTCCTCCTTCTGCTTCGCAGTCTGTTCCATTTTGAGCGCCCCGTCTATGGCACCTTCGATAATCGGCAGGTATTCTTCAGGGCAGAGTTTCAGCTTGTGGCTGACCCGCTGCCGCTGTTCGCTTTCTTCTCGCATAATCTCCGGGTTAAAATACCGTTCCACGGGAAGTCCGCAGACCTTAATCAACTGGATCATCACAGGCAGGCTCGGAATCGCACCTTGATTCTCAATGTTGGCAAGATACCGCCATTCAATCCCAACCATTTCTGCCAATGTTTTTCGTGCCAGACGCTTTGCCTCTCGTGCAGCTTTGACATCTGCGCCGAAGGTTTCAAAACCGGGACAATCTTCAACTTTCGCCATATAACATCACCCAGTTACATTGTATAATTCATACTTTGCCCGTGGAATGTTGCTATATGCAGGTTGGTTGAAGTTTATAATTCATATATTACATCTTATATTTTTCAAGAACAGGAATTACAATAGAAGGGAAATGAAAAAAGTAAAAGAAAAATTTCTAAAGTTAAATCCTTTTGGGTTACTCAGTTGTATATTAAGTGTAAGGCGTTTTACACATGGAAGGCGGTGACACGGTATCGAAGATTTCATACTAATTAAAAAAATCCAGTCGGGTGACACAGATGCATTTGAGATAATTGTCCGAAAATATTATCAGTCAATTTATCTATTTTGTTGTCGGCGATTGAACGGCAATCCAGATACCGCCGCAGATATTACACAAGATGTTTTCTTGAAATTGTTGGAGAATATTCAATCAGTACGAAAGATCGGGAAATTTCAAAACTACCTGCTAACGATTGCTGTTAATACCTGTAACAATTATACTAAGAAAGCAAAACCCCTGTATATGGATTTAGAAACTCTTGAAGATATAGAAGATACTGATAATGCCTTTGAAAAAATTGAGCTTAACGAACTTAAAGCGCAAATTCAATATGCAATCAACACATTACCGGACTATCAAAAAGAGGTCATCATTTTACGATTTTATTATGATTTGAAAATCCGAGAGATTGCAACCATTACAAAAGCTAGTGTTTCTACTGTAAAATCTAGGCTCCAACAGGGGATTAAAAAACTGGAACGATATTTGGCTGATTTTAGAGGAGGCGATAATGTATGACCCAAAAACAAAATGGTGTATTAGAATGGTTGCAGAGTTGTGAAACGCCTGCTCCATCTGAACCTAAAATTAAAGCAGTAATCGTAGCTGGAAAAAGTTACATGAATAGTTCTGAATTCAATAAAAATTCAATGCGAGATATTATATTGAACCAACTTCAATTTCTGCCGCTTTCTTTCTGGATTGTTCAAATAATACTCACTATATGTGCAGTATTATTAGCATGTATCCTGGGCCAATGGAGGGTTCCATTTTATTATCCATTGACAATCCTTGCAGTTATGGTTCCATTCCTTGCGTTATTAGGTGCAATAGAAATATCTAAAAGCAACATCTATGGTATGTGGGAAATTGAACAGTCTAGTAGAACAACGCTGGTAAAAATTGTAGCAGGTCGTATGCTGATTATTGGAGTAATCAACCTTTTCCTAATAACAGTCATTTTAATTTCAATGGCATATATTTACCAGAAATCAATGATTGAAATGGTGTTGTATGGTTTGATTCCATTTAATATTTCTTGCACTTGTTATCTTTTTATATGTGCGAAAAGCAGGACAAACGATAGCTTGTATCATTTAATCGCTTGTATGATTTTTCTTTCTGGAACATTTTCTCTTGTACTCCATCAGCGATTTATATTTGAAGCGTCTATGTTCTGGGGATGGATTGGATTTTATGTGTTATCTATTATCCTATTAGGGAAAACACTTCAACTGTACTTGAAAAAAGAAAAAATGATTGGAGAATTGATATGGAACTTACAATAAATGATCT
Source organism: Pilosibacter fragilis (assembly GCF_032490495.1). Classification (NCBI taxonomy): domain Bacteria; kingdom Bacillati; phylum Bacillota; class Clostridia; order Eubacteriales; family Clostridiaceae; genus Pilosibacter; species Pilosibacter fragilis. Next base: position 13,041 of record NZ_JAVYJB010000017.1, read on the forward strand.
TTCAAAAGAATATGGAAGAAAAAAAGCTGTAAATCATTTCAGCGTAAAATTAACAAATGGTGTTTATGGTCTACTCGGGGCAAATGGTGCGGGCAAGACAACTTTGATGCGAATGATTTGCGATGTCCAAACTGAAACGAAAGGAGCCATTTTTTTTAACGGGAAAAACATTCATGATTTGGGCGAGAAATATCGTAATATCTTAGGCTACCTGCCACAAAATTTTGGCTATTATCCTAACTTTACAGCGTATAAATTTTTGATGTATATCTCTGCAATAAAGGGGCTGCCACCTAAAAAAGCCCATAATCGCACAATGGAGCTGTTGCAGGTTGTTGATCTGCTCACACAGAAAAACGAAAAAATCAAAACTTTTTCCGGCGGTATGAAACAACGCTTGGGAATTGCTCAAGCATTACTAAACGATCCCCGTATTTTGATTTTGGATGAACCTACAGCTGGACTTGACCCGAAAGAGCGGGTGCGGTTTAGGAATCTGATTAGTTCTTTGGCAGAAAATAGAATTGTAATTTTGTCCACTCACATTGTTTCTGATGTTGAATATATCGCAAATGAGATTCTGATTATGAAAAATGGCGAGTTAATTCAACATGGTTCTCCAGAAAAACTTTTGAAGCCGATTGAAAAATGTGTTTGGGAATGTGATGTATCTCGAAAAGAGGCCGAAGAATTAGAATTGAACTATGTAACAGCAAATCTGAAACATAATAATGGTGCAGAACGGCTGAGGATTATTTCTCAAGAAGCACCATGCAGAACCGCTTGGAATGTTGATCCAACATTGGAAGATTTGTATTTATACTATTTTGCGGAGGTATCCGAGCATGAATGAAATGATAAAAGCAGAACGAAATAAAATATGTTCGAGAAAGCAAACACGAATGTTGTTTTTAGCTGGTGTGGTTCTTATCGTTGCCTATTTTTTCTTTTTTCAATTTAATTATCAAAATGTTTTCTATGATTATGACCTTGAAAAAATGGCATTAGCAAGCGGTTTTACAGCCATTGAACAACGGAAGGAAGTAGCAGAAATATTTGAAGGAAAACTCTCTCAAAATACATTACTTACTATGCAAGAAAAAATCGACCAAGCAAAACAAGCAACTGTTGGACAAGATGAAAATTCTGCTTTTTCTGCTGTTCATGTTTATCGTGACCAAGCGGCGATTCTGGAATATTTGACAAATTCTGATGGTAGTTTTAAGTCACTCGAAACAGCATATCCAAATAGTCCAACTGTGACTTTAGGATATTGCGATGGCTGGGATAAGCTATTATCTGGAATGGGGAGCATCTTGTCCATAATGATATGTTTAATTGTTGTAATCACTCTATCTCCTGTTTTCTCAGAAGAGTATGCACTTCATACAGATAGCATTATTTATTCGGCTCGGTATGGCCGAACCAAACTCACAACTTCAAAAATTATAGCGGCCTTGGAAGTTGTAATTGGCACATACCTCTTGTATTTACTGCTAAATTTAGTTCTGTATGGCTGTACCTATGGGTTACAGGGGTGGAATGTAAGCATTCAATCTTCATTACATTATGCTTCTTCAATATATAATTTGACCTTTTTGCAAATGTTCTTTATCTCTGTAATATTGAATATTTTTGGGATTGCAGCCTTGACAACTATTACATTGTTTTTAAGTGCTCAAATGAGTTCTCCTGTTACAGCGCTTATTACTTCTTGCGTCATCTGCTTCTTGCCAGTTGTGTTTGATTTTAATGATAGCCTTCCTGTTTTACAAAAAATGCAGGAAATTTGCCCGATTTTTATGCTTCATACAAACGGTATATTTTCTGATATGAAAACATATTTCGGTATGAGCCAGCCGGTCTTTATGATCATCCTTAATGTTGGATTGATATTCGTATTTTATAGACTAACAAAAAATATATCAAAGAAACATCAAGTTACGGGGTAATTTTGATGAAAGAGACAAGTTGGGTTAGTTGTCCTATATGCCATAATAAAACCCGAATAAAAATACGAATTGACACGGAATTAAGGAATTTCCCCTTGTTCTGTCCAAAATGTAAACAGGAAACGCTCATTCATGTAACGCAACTGAATATATCCGTTATTAGAGAGCCAGACGCATAGACGCAGAGCCGATAACACGCAGGCTAACATGACTGCTGTTATCGGCTTTTCATATTCTTTTAAACCTGCCCCGCCTAATGGGGAAAGAAAAAAACCGTAGCTGGGCAGGTTGATTTTGTGCGCTTACTCTAGATACCCTGGCGGCGGTTTTGAGAAATCAGAGCCGCCGTTTCTTTTCGTCTACGCTAAACCAACGACGACCTAACACCGTGTAAATCCACGGCGGCACATAGGAGGATTGCCGCCGTGTCTATTTTTGCCTTTTTTCACAGTCCCCATGACCTGCACCAGCTAAAAAAAGCCTGTTCCCAGCAGCGGAGCAATGCGGTCAGAAGTATGCACTATACCATGTAACTAAACAGCAAAATATACTCTATTACGCTCGTATGGCTTTATGCCGTCCGGGCGCTTTTTTGTCTCTATGGAGCCGGAACATCGGGTCAGCATGGCCCGAACTTTATCCCCGGTGCCGTTCTCCGCCGCCCCATTCAGATTTTCCCGAAAAAATCTGAATGGAGGAAAGGCAGATGGAAGTTACCATCAATTATAACGGACAAGCTGTGGCCGTGGAGGTCACGCTGGAAGTCTATGAATTTCTTGACCGGGCCGATCACAAAACGGAGAACCTGTTCCATGAACAGCGGCGGCATTGGGATGGCCGGGAGTTTGACGAGTACATCATTACCACCGAGGGTGTAGGAGCCTACGGCGAAACGCCGGAAGAATACCTTTGCCGCAAGGAAACACTGCATGAGCTGATGGCTGTTCTGGACACCTGTACCGAGGCCCAGCGCCGCCGGTTCCTGCTCTATGCGCTTGACGGGCTGAGCCTTGCAGAGATCGGTGTGCTGTGCGGCTGCTCCAAAGTGGCTGTGTATCAAAGTGTGGAGGCGGTCAGAAAAAAATTTATAAATTTCTTTGGGAACAGGCTTAACAAATGACCTGTTTTCTGGCTACCAAGTGAAAGGGATCATTTCCCTTATCTCAGCGAGGGGCGGACAGCGGACGAGCTGCCCGCCTCTCCAATTTTCAGGAGGTAAGCCTATGAAAACAATCAATCTGCGGTGGATGTATCCCCACTACCGGCATGACGAGTTTGTGGATGTTACGGACGAGGTATGGGCAGCGATGTATCAGGCCCAGCGGGAGATGGAGAACTATGAGCGTCGGAAAGTCTACCACCGCGCCTACTACTCTCTGGACGCATACAGCTGGCTGGAAAATTACGCACTGGAACACAGCAGATCGTCGGAAGATATTTTGCTGGAACGAGAAGAAATGACCACCCGCCTGCACCTGATTGTAGCTCTGCCTGCGGCTCTGGCTCATGCCACTCCGACACAGGCCCGCCGTGTTCACGCCTACTACATTGCCGGTATCAAGCAGCCGGAAATCGCCCGGAGAGAGGGTATCCATAGCAGTAAGGTCAGCGTTGCCATCCACCGGGGGCTGCGGAATATGCGCCGCTGCTATGATGACCTTTTTCAAACAGAGTGAGGGCGTGCCTATGCAGACCATAAATCTCAAACAATATTATCCATTTTGCAAAGAGGACATTTTTGTGGAGGTGTCCGATGAGATCGTCGAAGCGTTTCTTCTGGACAAGAGAGCCGAGGCCGCCAGAGATCGCAAGATGTTCCGGTATAAGGCGTTTTATTCCCTCGATTGTAACGATGGAATCGAAAATGCCGCCATCGGCTGGGCGCAGCCATCGCCGGAGGATCATCTGATAGAAAAAGAAGAATTAGCCGAATACGAAGAACTGATACGGCGATTGTACGAAGCCATTTCCTCCCTGCCGCCTATGCAGGCTCGCCGTGTCCACGCCCGCTATATGCTGGGTATGAAAGTGAAAGATATTGCCGCAATGGAGGGTATCACACCATCACAGGCGGGAAAATCCATCCATGCCGCACTGCGGAGGCTGCGCCGGTACTTTGCGCGTCAGAAATGGACGGTCAATCTATGAGCGTTTTCAAAGAAAAGAGGTGCATGACATGAACGAAAAAAATACAGCCCAAACCCAAAAAGAAGAACGGGAGGAAGTCCTGAAGGAGATCCGACAGCTTGAAAACCGCAAGAAGATTTTGGAGAACAAGCAACGGAACGAAGAACGCAGGGTTCGCACCCGCCGCCTGATTGAGCGCGGAGCCATTTTGGAGGGTATTTTTCCGCTGGCCTCCAACCTTTCCGGCGCAGAGGTCAAAACATTTCTGATTGCCCTGTCCCATCTTCCGGGGGCTGCGGAATTGACTGCAAACCTGCCAAAATCCGGGGACACGCCATAAGTCCCTTGTTTACAAGGGCGCACTTATACACCGTTGCCGGTGCTGTGCGCCCTGCCGGGGGCGTTGCGTACTTCGTCCACGATGGGAAGCTACGCTCCCCAAACCCCTTGTGCGCTCTGCGCAGCCAAACACCCGCTTTGCGTTTGTCCGGCTCCACAGAGCTTGTTATCCCCTCACTGAAAGGAGGTGTTCCCCATAGATTTCTGTCATATCCCCGTCAGTATCATCAAGCGCAGCGCAGGCCGTTCTGCCGTTGCCGCAGCTGCTTACCGCAGCGGAACCAAGCTGACAAATGAATGGGACGGAATGACCCACGACTACACCCGGAAAGGCGGCATTGTCCATGCGGAGATTATGCTGCCCGCCCACGCCCCGCCGGAATTTGCAGACCGTTCTATCCTCTGGAACAGCGTGGAGCAAATCGAGAAGGCAAGGGACAGCCAGCTTGCCCGCGAGATCGAAGCAGCCCTGCCCCGTGAACTGTCCGGCGAACAACAGCTTGCCCTTGTGCGTGCCTATGTGAAGGACAACTTTGTAGACAAAGGAATGTGTGCCGACTTTGCTATCCATGACAAGGGAACCGGAAATCCTCATGTCCATATCATGCTGACGCTCCGGCCTTTGAAAGAAAATGGACAGTGGGGCGCAAAGTGCCGCAAGGCATACGACCTGGACGAGAGTGGACAGCGTATCCCGGATGGGAAAGGCGGCTGGAAAAATCATCGGGAGGATACGATCGACTGGAACGATAAAGGAAATGTGGAGATTTGGCGGGCAGCGTGGGCGGCCTACACCAATCGGGCGTTGGAATCTGCCGGCAGACCGGGGCGCATTGACCATCGCAGCTACAAGCGGCAGGGCATTGATAAAATTCCCTCTGTCCATCTGGGGCCAGCCGCCAGCCAAATGGAAAAGCGCGGCATCCGCACCGACAAGGGCGAAGTAAACCGGCAGATCGCCGCCGACAACAAGCTGCTGAAAGAAATCAAAGCCCGCATTACCCGTCTTTATCTCTGGTCGAAAGACGAAGCGGAAAAACCACAAACGCAGCAAAGCAGCTTGACCGCCTTGTGGGAAGCCCAGCAGCAGTTGAACGCTCCCCGCACCCGCACCGGCAAAATCCGGGCTTTGCAGGAAAGCGCTGCACTATTCAGCTTTTTGCAGGCAAACGGCATCCAGTCTATGCAGCAGCTTCATGAAAAAATCGCTGATATGAACAGATGTTACTATGACCTGCGGGGAAAGATCGTCAAGGCTGAGCGCCGGATCGCCGTTCTTACCGAACGCGGGGAGATGTGGGAACAGTACAACCAGTACAAGTCCATCCACAAGCAGCTTGCCAAAGTAAAGCCGGAAAAACGGGAACAGTTTGAACAGCGCCACAGCCGGGAACTGATTCTGTATGACGCAGCGGCCCGGTATCTGAAAGAACTGAAAGACAGAGGCGAGGGGATAACCCCGAAGGCATGGCAGCGGGAGATCCACCAGCTGGCCGCTGGAAAGCAGACGGACACGCTTGCCATGAAATCCATGCGGGAGGATTTGAAAGCAGTGGAACGGCTCCGCAAAACCGCCGAGCAGCTGTCCAGACAGGAACGGGACAATTCTCACGACCGGGAGCCGGAGCGGTAAGGGCTACCGCGTTTCACGACATACTTTTGCACACAGAAAAACCGCCGTACAGGTTTCCCCATACGGCGGCAGACTGTTTATTTGCCGAACAAGTCGCTGTGTGTGCCGGTGCGGGCCAGCGTCAGCACCAGAACATCATCTTCTATGCGGTAGACAAGCAGCCAGTCCGGGAGAATATGACATTCCCGATGGCCTGCCCAATCGCCGGACAGGTCATGGTCACGGTTCTTATCCGGCAGCGGTTCGCCCATTGCCAGCAATGCTACGACCTGCTCCAGCAGTTCGATCTTCAAGCCACGCTTGATGGCTCGTTTGTAGTCCTTTTTGAAACTGGTCGTGTACTTGACGGTATATTTGGTTTTTTTCATCTTTTCAGGTCAGCAAACAACTCGTCAAGGTCATTATAGCCCTTTACAGACGGGTCTTTTGCAATCCTTTCCGCTTCCAGCATGGCAGCAACCGTTTCTTTGTTCGGCTGTTCCAGCCTTACTTCAAAGGGAATGCCGCCTTCACGAAGCGACTGGCGCACAAAGATGTTAAACGCCGTAGTCAGGTTCATGCCAAGTTCAGTAAACAGTGCGTCCGCCTGCGCTTTCAAATCTGCGTCCATGCGGATACTGATGTTTGTGGTATTTCCAGCCATACGATCAACCCCTTTCTGCTGGCAATTATAGTATATGCCATTTGCACGAAGAAAACAATACTTTGCACGAATATTTAATAATAAATTCATTTAAGGAGGTTACCGACTTTATGAAAGAAATCATTTATGAAGAACAATAAGTCTGAACCTATCCCCGTCATGGATTACCGCCAGTACCGCAGAGTGCGGAGGCTGGTGCATGAGTGCTGTAACTACATCGACGGAAACTGTATCGCCCTGGACGATGGGGAGGAATGTGTCTGTGTCCAGTCTATTTCCTACTCCCTGTTGTGCAGGTGGTTTCGGGCGGCGGTATTGCCGCAGGATAAGGAACTGGAAACGGCGCTGTTCCACCGGCTGAATGCTAAGAAATGCTCCGTATGTAAGGCACTGTTTACCCCCGGTTCCAACCGAGCCAAATACTGCCCGGAATGTGCCGCACGCATGAAGCGGATCAACGCCGCAAAGCGCAAGCGGAAACAACGGGAGAAATGTCACGCTTTAGGGGCTGAAAAACCCTTGTAAATCAAGGCTTTTTTCGAGGGTGTCAAAGGCAGGCTGATAGATTTATCCTCCGACCCCTAAAACGGTCTTAAAATGCGTACAGAATCCCAAGAGAAACCCCAAGGAGGAACCCTATGTCAGACAACCGAAAATATTATTACCTGAAACTCAAAGAAAACTATTTTGACGATGATTCCATCGTGCTGCTGGAAAGTATGCAGGATGGTGTGCTATATTCCAACATTCTGCTCAAGCTGTATCTGAAATCGCTGAAACATGGTGGACGGCTTCAACTTGACGAGGACATTCCTTACACGGCGCAGATGATCGCCACCATTACCCGCCAGCAGATCGGCACTGTGGAGAGAGCCTTGCAGATCTTTTTGAAGCTGGGTCTTGTGGAAGTGCTGGACAGCGGCACCTTCTACATGAGCAATATTGAACTGCTGATCGGCCAGTCCTCCACCGAGGCCGAGCGAAAGCGTGCGGCGAGGCTCCAAAACAAGGCTCTTTCCGCGCCCCGGACAAACGGCGGACATTTGTCCGACATTCGTCCACCAGAGATAGAGATAGAGTTAGAGAAAGAGATAGAGATAAAGAGAGAGATAGAGAAGGGACGCTCCGCCCGCGCCTATGGCCGTTACCAGAATGTTTTCCTGACGGACGAGGAACTGGCAGACTTACAGGCCAGTTTTCCCACTGTATGGGGCCAGTACATCGAAAAGCTGTCCGAATACATGGCCTCTACCGGTAAGCGGTATCAGAGTCATGCCGCCACCATCCGGCGCTGGGCCGGTGAGGACGCAAAAAAGGCGGCCCCGCCCACCCGCAACCGGGATTACAGCGTAAAGGAGGATGAAACTGTATGATTGAGATTACCGCAGAAATCCGGGCGCTGATCGACAAGGCAGCTGCCGGTGTGGAACTGGCCGGGGACGAGTACATAGACCCGGCAGACGGCCTCATTCACTGTAAGAAGTGCGGCGGCCACAGGCAGACCGTTGTGCCATGCTTTGGAAAACCAGGCTACTTCATGCCCCGCTGTATCTGCCAGTGCCAGCGGGAGGCCGAGGAACAGCGCAAGACTGCTGAAGAACGGCAGCGCCGCATGGAGCGTATCAAACGCCGAAAGGCACAGGGCTTGCAAGACCGTTATCTGTATGACTACACATTTTCCAATGATAACGGGCAAAACCCATTGATGGACAAGGCTCACGCCTATGTGGAGAACTGGAAAGAGGCATATAAGAGCAATATCGGGCTTTTGCTATTTGGAGATGTGGGAACCGGCAAGTCTTTTTTCGCCGGATGTATTGCCAATGCTTTGCTTGACCGGGATGTGCCGGTGCTGATGACGAACTTTCCCACCATCCTGAACCGTCTGACGGGAATGTTCTCTGAGGACAGGTCGGAGTTTATTGCCAGCTTTGACGAGTATGACCTGCTTATCATTGACGATCTGGGAGTAGAGCGCAGTACCGAATATGCTATGGAGCAGATGTTTTTCGTCATTGACAGCCGCTACCGCAGCCGCAGACCCATGATTATCACAACAAACTTGAAACTGTCCGAGCTGAAAAATCCGCCTGATCTGGTCCACGCCCGTATCTATGACCGTATTCTGGAACGGTGTGCGCCGATTCTCTTTGACGGGAAGAATTTCCGGGAAGAAAATGCCGGTGCTACCCGACAGGCAGCAAAAGACATTGTAAACAGTAAGCAAGACTGATTTTTTACCGGGCGGCACAGACCCGTTCGGAGAAAGGAGCGCCATGAACAAAGAACCCCATACTATGCAGGTGGCAGACGCCGTTACTGCGTCCAGAGCGCCGGAAAACACGCCAGCGATGGTAAAGAAAATCGGCAAGACAACCTACAAGGTTCATGTCCATTTCAGCCAGACCAGCACAGAAACCATGAGCGATAAAATCAAGCGTATGCTCAAAAATGAAATTCAGCAGATGTGACAGACTGATAAACGAAGCCGCCTTGTGCTAAACTGATAATGGTACGCACCAAAATTTTTGTCAAGGAGGACACGAAAATGCTTTACACAGAAAAAGAGAAGCATGAAATTGAACGAGTAAAGGAGGTCTTTGCGGAACATCTGCGGCAAAGCCCTGATTTTGAACTGCTCTGGTCGGACAAGGTAGGCTATGTCTGGCTGGCGATTGGCGTCAATCCGCTTTATGTGGATACTGGCATTAGGATAGAATCAGCTGCTGATCTCTGCGGCAGGTGTTTGGATGATGTTGCTACGGATGTTTTATATATGACAGGCAACGATCATGCACTGGAGAAAGCCGATCCGCTGGAATTGGCGGAAATCAAGCGGCGCTGGGAGCCATATATCAACCAGCTGCCAGACTATGCGTATCTCTGCAAAGACCTGCTGAACGGAAAAATGTAATCTATCAAACGAGGTGTCAGGAGCCATACAATGCTTCTGGCACCTTTTTTGTAGATTTTTTGTGAATTTGATTAAAAAGTCCTTGACAATTTGTCTCTGGAAAAACAGCCAAGTCGATTTTGATTTCCTGCGGCGCTCGCCTTGCCGTGTTCGACATTGCAGAGTTGCGTGAGGTCACGGCTTATGATGAGCTGGAGCTGGATACTCTGGGAGACAGGAAAACTGCCCTGTTCCTCATCATGAGTGATACTGATGACAGTTTTAATTTCCTTATATCTATGTGTTATACCCAGCTTTTCAACCTGCTCTGTGAAAAAGCCGACGATGTGTATGGCGGCAGGCTCCCGGTCCATGTGCGCTGTCTCATTGACGAGTGCGCCAACATCGGCCAGATCCCCAAGCTGGAAAAGCTGGTTGCCACCATCCGAAGCCGTGAGATTTCCGCCTGTCTGGTGTTGCAGGCACAGAGTCAGCTTAAGGCAATCTATAAGGATAACGCAGATACCATCATCGGCAACATGGATACTTCCATCTTCCTGGGCGGTAAGGAGCCAACCACCCTCAAGGAGCTGGCTGCCGTGCTGGGAAAGGAAACCATCGACACCTACAACACCGGAGAGAGCCGTGGGCGTGAAACTTCCCACTCTCTCAACTATCAAAAGTTGGGGAAAGAGCTGATGAGCCAGGATGAGCTTGCTGTTATGGATGGCGGCAAGTGTATCTTGCAGCTGCGCGGTGTGCGCCCTTTCCTTTCGGATAAGTACGACATCACCAAGCACCCCAATTTCAAGTACACTGCCGACGCGGATGACAAGAACGCTTTTGACATTGAAGCATTCTTGTCCGCAAGGCTGAAACTCAAGCCCAATGAGGTCTGCGATGTATATGAAGTAGACACAAAGGGCGCTTAATTTCGTTCCGCTTTAGAAGGGAGTGATCTTATCTATTCGTCGCACCTGCCCTCTACGGGGCATTGGCGTACAAAGCGGACAATCGCAAGAAAAAATAATGAAAAAGGAGGACAGCCGGAATCATGCCCCCGGAAACCGGGCGGCAGATTGTTCCGGCTTTTGTATGCCTATGAAACATGACAAACCTATTTTTTAATCAGATTCCGGCTAACAAACTATATGGCATTTTTTGAACAGGCAATCACCGTTCTTCAGACCCTCGTTATCGCGCTCGGTGCCGGTCTCGGTATCTGGGGCGTCATTAACCTTTTGGAAGGTTACGGCAACGACAACCCCGGTGCAAATGCTCATGTGCCATAAAGTAACACACCGATAAATGCAGACAGCCAACCTCTATTCCGTATAAAATGGCGTATGTGGCATTTCAAATATGTGGTTTAGAAGTAGAAGAAAACTGAAAACCGTATTCCACGATTTGAAAGGATAGAGGTAAATGAGCATGGAAAAAACAGTATATATCACAGAGAAAGAACGGGAAATGTGCTACAAAGTAATTGGTGCGTTTGCGGAACTGTACGAAATGGAAGATGAAGATATTTTAGTGGTTGATGTTGGTAGGTACGGTTTTGTTAAATTGCAGTGCTATACACCGTCATATGGCTTTGAAGAACTTGACACCTATACAGACAGCCATAGTTTATTTGAAGGGCTTTGGGAGGAATGGCTTAGTCTAAATGTGTTTTTACTTGCTAGGGAAATGCAGTTAGACGATATTCTTTATGAGGATTTATTCAATAATCTGCCAAAGGAAAAACAGTCGGAACTTACCGGGAGAAAAGGCTATTTTGCAAAAAAAGCGGGTATCATTCTGTAAAATGAATTTTGCAGAAAGAAAACGCTCTATGTAGAGGGTAAAAAGATTAGAATGGCTCTGTATATGATAATATGCAGGGCTTTTCTTAATAACCAATATGCTCATTTTGATAAAGACCAAAAGACAAGCATTATGGAAATGTGCATAACTGGCTATGGAATCATGGATAACTCTATTCACAGCACATGGAAAAGCTAAAGTGCAGCTTTCCCACGTCCTGCAAACAGAGTTACCCACAATTCCATGATACAGCCAGTTATACACATTACGCACAATGCCGACTACTACGGAATCCAAATCATTTTTTCACAGAACAAGATTTGCTTTTACAGAAAGAGATTATAGGTTGGAATGGAGATAAGGGAACCTGCATAGAGCACAGCGGAAAAGTTGAAGAAACTGATTGAGGAAGAATTTGCCGGGCTTGTGTTTCTGTCTGCTGAAGATATGGAGTAATAACAAATTGGGACATAATGGTATAACTCTTTGTCCCAATTTGTTTATTGTTTAAATTACCCGTATTAGAATTGATATGCTTGCAGAAATCAAATATCTAACATAATTCCTCCCACTGTAATAATACCATACAAATTTTATGAATACAAGACTGTTTATATAAGCTGACACATGCTAAACTAGCCTAGCAATGTTTCAGTAAAACTTTCTTTCATTTTTCAAGGAGGTCATAATCATTATGGGGAATAATCAGACAGAAAAAGCGTTTGAAGAAAAAAGATTAGCACAAACAATCTCTTTAGCCGAGGAACAATTAAAGCAGGCAAAAGAAGCGGCAGACAAAAAAAAATCAGAAATTATCGAAGCCAAAAAAGATGTGCGTGAAAATACAGAACACGGCATTACATCACTGTACACATCAGACGGTTTCGAGGCACTTGTTGAATTAAGCCAATATATCAATCCTGTTACAGACAAAATTATAGATTATGAAGAAGAAGAACATAAAATACTTCTGTTAGAAAAGATGATAAAATCGCCCTATTTTGCCCGAATTGATTTTAAATTTGATGATGAGGACGAATTTGAAAAAATATACATTGGACGTTCTTCTCTACGAAAAAACAGCTATCAAGAGATGTATGTTTATGATTGGAGATCGCCGATTGCCAGTGTTTTCTATCGTTTTATGACAGGCGAAGCGTTTTATGACGCTCCATGTGGACGAGTAACAGGCGAACTCAATTTGAAACGCCAATATGAAATAAAAAACGGAACACTGGAATATTTTTTTGATTCAGATGTTCAGATTGTTGATGAATTTTTAAGGCAATTACTGTCACAAAACACTACTGCTAAAATGAAAGCTATTGTTGAAACAATTCAGCATGAACAGGACGTGGTTATTAGAGATATGGAAAATGACCTGCTAATGGTACAGGGTGTAGCGGGAAGTGGAAAAACCTCTATTGCTCTCCACCGGGCTGCTTATCTTATGTATCAAGGTTTACAAACAAAGCTGTCCGCAAATAACATTATGATTATTTCCCCAAATTCTATATTTGAGCAATATATTTCAAATGTATTGCCCGAATTGGGAGAAGATAATGTTATTTCTTCCGTGTTTGAAGATATACTTAGTGAGTTATTAAATGGCAGGAAAATTCAGTCAAGAAATGATTTTTTAGAAAACTTGATTGTCAATTCAAAATACAAGGAAATTTCAAGAAATAGTATAGAATTTAAAACGTCAAGTTTTTTTAGGGAAATTTTAGACCAATTTCTCATTGATATACCCCGCCAGTGGATAGAATTTGAAGATGTTTATTATGAGGGAAAATGCGTTGTAAGCGGGCAAATTCTAAAAGACAAGATATTAGGAAGACCAGAAACACCATTAGGCATAAAATTAGAACAATTAGAAGATTATATTTTAGAACAAATATTTGGAACAGGAAAAGGGCGGGGGCATAAAGAAGAAAAAAATCTAATCAAGCAGGAAATACAGAAATTTATAAAAATTGACATTGTTGAATTATATAAAATATTATTTAGCAATGAAGCCTATTTTTATAGCCTGCTGCAAAATAGCAATCCGTCACAAAACATAAAAAATATTTGGAAATATACTAAGGAAAATTTGGAAGCAGACAGCTTGTATTATGATGACGCAATAGCAATCGCTTATTTGTATTTAAAAATATACGGAACAAATAAATATAAAAATATTAAGCAGGTAGTCATTGATGAAGCACAGGACTACTACCCTCTCCAATATGAAATATTTAATTTTCTTTTTTCTAATGCCAAATTTACTATTTTAGGAGATATGAAACAGACTCTTGCCAAAAAAGAAGATATTTCTTTCTACGAACAAATTCAAAAAATATTGAACAAGAAAAAATCTTCTCTTATTATGTTGGATAAAAGTTTCCGTTGTACGAATGAAATTTTAAATTTTAGTTTAAAGTTCATTGAACAAAGTTCACAGATAAAAAGTTTTAATCGGAATGGCGATAGCCCAAAAGTATATATTGCTGATAATTCCGAAATCTTCATTGATGAAATTGTTAAGGAAATAAAATTATGCCAAGAGAAAGGGTTTCAGTCGATATGCTTAATTTGTAAAACCGAAAAAAATTCAACCTATCTATTTAATAAAATTAAACACAAACTTGATATTCAATTAATTAAAAATGGGAGCGTATCAGATTTACAAGGCGTGTTTATCTTACCAGTATATATGTCAAAGGGATTAGAATTTGATACTGTCTTAATTTGTGATGCAGATAGCCAAAACTACCATGATGAAGATGATAAAAACCTCTTATATGTTGCCTGCACAAGAGCGCTTCACAAACTTAGCTTATTTTGTGAAAATGAGGTTAGCCCGCTGATATAGATAAATTTACAATATATTGAATTGCCTAAATGCCAAACGCAGCGTAAGTGCATATGAACAAAATGATAATAATTAGACAGACCATCTTTCTCTTTTAATGGCATTAAATTGACATTACGCTCTCTATCATATATATTTGTTGCTTACTGTCAAAAACACGACAGAAAAATATAGTTTAAATTCAACGGATAAAAGAGGTAATGAACATGGGGAAATTACTACTGCTGACACTTAACGAACAAGAGGAAACAGCGATTGACAAAATCATATCGGCAATATCTGATTATATACAGATTGAACCCATGCAGATCACAACCGCTTCCGTGTTATCTTTTCCGGGACTGGAAATAAAGCAGAACCAACGCCAGGTATTTCAAGACGGGGAGGAAGTAAGCCTTACCCGCCTTGAATACAGTACCCTTGTATATCTTGCTTCCAACCCCGGCATTGTCCTCACACGGACACAAATATTTGAAGCCGTTTGGAACATGGAAAGTGAAAGCTGCCAGTCAAGCGTTGCAAATGTGATTTACAACCTGCGGAAAAAAATAGAGTCGGACAGCCGCAAGCCCATTTACATAAAAACCGTTTTAGGTATGGGCTACAAGTTTGCTTCCGGGGAATGACAACAGAATAACCGCCGCCCGTTACAGCGGCATACCATGACAGGAAATCAGAAAAGGTTTCCTGTTTTTTTGCACCAAAAACCGCGCTGATTTTCCAGCTTTGTCGAAAAGTTTTATCAAAAAGTTTTTCAAAACTTTGCCATATTTGCATTTCTCTGCGTAGTAAGGAGTAAAGGGGGAGTTTCGCCGTTTTCTTAGAGCAAGATTCTACCGAGGTGCCAAAATTCGCTTTTCGCTCATTTTGCCCCTGCGGGAATCTTGTTGGGGAGTGCCTTCCCCAAACCCTGCTTATGCGGCTTGCGCCGCTTAAAAATCCCTCAAAATATTTTTTCGGATTTTTTCAAAAACAGTTCCGTTTTACCCCCTGTTTTTCTCCTATTAGTGAGAGAACACCACGCACAGAAAGGAGGTCTGCCGACCATGAAAAGATACAACACACCGCACCGCAGCCGGGTAGTCAAGACACGCATGACCGAGGAAGAATACGCCGAGTTTGCGGAAAGGCTTTCTGCTTACCACATGAGCCAAGCCGAGTTTATCCGGCAAGCCATAACCGGGGCAGCCATACGCCCCATCATAACCGTTTCCCCCGTCAATGACGAGCTGCTTGCCGCTGTCGGGAAGCTGACCGCCGAATACGGCAGGATCGGCGGCAACTTAAACCAGATAGCCCGGACGCTGAATGAGTGGCACAGCCCCTACCCGCAGCTTGCCGGGGAGGTACGGGCGGCGATTTCCGACCTTGCTGCCCTAAAGTTTGAAGTCTTGCAGAAAGTGGGTGACGCTGTTGGCAACATTCAAACATATCAGCTCTAAAAATGCCGACTATGGCGCAGCGGAAGCCTACCTCACATTTGAGCATGACGAGTTTACCATGAAGCCCACCCTTGATGAAAACGGGCGGCTGATACCGAGGGAGGATTACCGCATTTCTTCCCTCAACTGCGGGGGCGAGGATTTCGCCGTTGCCTGTATGCGAGCCAATCTCCGCTATGAGAAAAACCAAAAACGGGAAGATGTGAAAAGCCACCACTATATCATCAGTTTTGACCCACGGGACGGGACAGACAACGGCTTGACCGTAGACCGGGCGCAGGAGCTGGGCGAGCAGTTCTGCAAAGAGCATTTCCCCGGACACCAAGCCCTTGTATGCACCCACCCGGACGGGCATAACCACAGCGGCAATATCCATGTGCATATCGTCATCAACTCCCTGCGGATTTACGAAGTCCCGCTTCTGCCCTACATGGACAGACCAGCCGACACACGGGCGGGCTGCAAGCACCGCTGCACCAACGCCGCTATGGAATATTTCAAGAGTGAAGTCATGGAGATGTGCCACCGGGAGGGGCTTTACCAAATCGACCTCTTGAACGGCAGCAAGGAACGGATAACGGAACGGGAATACTGGGCGGCAAAGAAAGGGCAGCTTGCCCTTGATAAAGAGAACGCTGTCAGAGAAGCCGCAGGACAGCCGACCAAGCCCACCAAGTTTGAAACGGACAAGGCGAAGCTGCGCCGGACGATACGGCAGGCACTTTCCCAAGCTGGCAGCTTTGACGAGTTTTCTTCCCTTTTGCTGCGGGAGGGTGTGACCGTCAAGGAGAGCCGGGGGCGGCTTTCCTACCTCACGCCGGACAGGACAAAGCCTATCACAGCCCGGAAGCTGGGGGACGATTTTGACAAGGCTGCTGTCCTTGCCCTGCTCACGCAGAACGCCCACAGAGCCGCCGAACAGACCAAAGCCATACCCGAATACCCCCACACCCAAAAGGGACGCTTGCGGGAGGAAAAAGCCGCAAAAACCACCCCGGCAGACAACACCTTGCAGCGCATGGTTGACCGGGAAGCCAAGCGAGCCGAGGGCAAGGGCGTGGGCTATGACCGCTGGGCGGCAAAGCACAACCTAAAGCAAATGGCAGCTACTGTTACCGCCTATCAACAGTACGGCTTTTCTTCCCCGGAGGAACTGGACGAAGCCTGTTCTGCCGCTTATGCCGCCATGCAGGAAAGCCTTACAGAGCTGAAGCAGGTGGAAAAGACGCTGAACGGGAAAAAGGAGCTGCAACGGCAGGTGCTTGCCTATTCCAAGACCCGCCCTGTCCGGGACGGGCTGAAACAGCAGAAAAACGCCAAAGCAAAAGCAGCCTACCGACAGAAGCACGAAAGCGACTTTATCATAGCAGACGCAGCCGCCCGTTATTTCAAGGAGAACGGCATTTCCAAGCTGCCGAGCTATAAAGCCCTGCAAGCAGAGATTGAAGCCCTTATCAAAGAGAAAAACAGCGGCTACAACGATTACCGGGCAAAACGGGAGGAATACCGCCGCTTACAGACTGTCAAGGGCAATATCGACCAGATTTTACGCCGGGAGCGCAAGCCTGTGAAAAGGCAGGAACAGGAACGATAAAAACCACCCCAAAATGTACCCGAACCCATACAGAACAAGGGGGCTGCCCCGTACTCTACCCGCAATACCAAAGGATTTTTTAACGGGCTTACAGGGCAGAAAAACCCCGAAAATGATACCGAGATGATACAGAATTACCGTCGATACCGCCACACCAGCGGAAACGGCAGAAAGGAGCGCACCCATGCCAAGAATGAGCAAGAAACGGCGGCTGGAATGGTCTTTTTTCCTGCGGCAAGTAAAAGTCGGGAATACCACCTGCGACCGTATCACATACAACGACCTCTGCCGGGGCTGTACCCATAGCTGTAAGCAGAGCTTCCGGGCGGTTATCATACTTTGCCCCCGCTACTACTCCAAACGCCGGAAAAAGGAGGACAGGGACAATGGCAGATAACCGCAAGTATTACTACCTCAAGCTGAAAGAGAATTTTTTTGACAGCGACTCCATTGTGCTGCTGGAAGATATGAAAGACGGGATTTTATATTCCAATATCCTCTTGAAGCTGTACTTAAAATCTCTGAAAAACGGCGGGAAGTTGCAGCTTGACGAGCATATCCCCTACACAGCGCAGATGATAGCGACACTGACCCGCCACCAGATAGGGACGGTTGAAAGGGCTTTAGAGATTTTCCGGCAGTTGGGGCTTGTGGAGCAGCTTGACAGCGGGGCTTTTTATATGACCGATATTGAGCTGATGATAGGACAGTCCTCTACCGAAGCCGAGAGAAAACGGGCTGCAAGGCTGGAAAACAAGGCACTTTTACCGCCCCGGACAAAAGGCGGACATTTGTCCGACATTCGTCCACCAGAGATAGAGATAGAGTTAGAGAAAGAGATAGAAAAAGAGAGAGAGGGAGAAACGGGACACCCCGCCCCCGCCGCTTATGGCAGATACAACAATGTGATACTGACCGATACAGAGCTTTCCGGGCTGAAAACAGAGCTGCCCGACAAGTGGGAGTATTATATTGACCGGCTTTCCTGCCATATCGCTTCCACCGGGAAGCAGTACCAGAGCCATGCAGCCACCATTTACAAGTGGGCGCAGGAGGACGCTGCCAAAGGCAAGGCTGCCCCGAAACAGGGCATACCCGATTATTCATGTAAGGAGGGCGAGAGCTTATGAAAAACGAGATTGAAGCTATGATTACGGATATTACAACCACTACCGCCGAAGCGGAGGACTACACAGGCGAGGACGGGCTTTTATACTGCGGCAAGTGCCATACGCCCAAAGAAGCCTACTTTTCAAAAGAAACCGCCCAATGGTTAGGGCATGACCGACACCCAACAGACTGCGACTGCCAGCGGGCAGCCCGTGAAAAGCAGCAAGCCGCCGAAAGCCGACAGAAGCACCTTGAAACAGTGGAGGACTTGAAACGCCGGGGCTTTGCCGACCCCGCTATGCGGAACTGGACATTTGAGCATGACAACGGCAGAAACCCACAGACCGAAACCGCCCGCTTTTATGTGGAGAGCTGGGAAACCATGCAGGCTGAAAATATCGGCTACCTGTTTTGGGGCGGCGTGGGGACAGGAAAAAGCTACCTTGCTGCCTGTATCGCCAACGCCCTTATGGAAAAAGAGGTTGCCGTTCGCATGACAAACTTTGCAACGATACTCAATGACCTTGCCGCCAGCTTTGAGGGCAGGAACGAATATATTTCCCGCCTTTGCAGCTACCCCCTGCTGATACTTGATGATTTCGGTATGGAGCGAGGGACAGAATACGGGCTGGAACAGGTTTACAGCGTGATTGACAGCCGTTACCGAAGCGGCAAGCCGCTGATCGCCACGACCAACCTCACGCTGGAGGAATTGCAGCACCCGCAGGACACGCCCCACGCCCGTATTTATGACAGGCTGACTTCCATGTGCGCCCCTGTCCGCTTCACGGGCAGCAACTTCCGAAAGGAAACCGCACAGGAAAAGCTGGAACGCTTAAAGCAGCTGATGAAGCAGCGAAAGGAGAGCCTATGACAGAAACGAAACAGACAAGCACCACCAAAACAGACCGCCGCCCGGACTGTGTAACGGAAATCCGCATGGGCAACTCCGTCCTTACCGTTTCCGGCTTCTTCAAGCAGGGCGCAACCGACACCGCAGCCGACAAGATGATGAAAGTGCTGGAAGCGGAAGCTGCTACACAAAAAACGGCGATTTGACCGACCATAAAGAAGCAGATTTGACGCTTTTGCCGCTATACAGACAGCCGCCCCATGTGGTACAATCAAGGTACGGAATAGTGGGGCTGGCTGTCGGAAACGGAGGATTTTATGTTAAGACAGACCAACCAACAACCAATTACCGCCCTTTACCCAAGACTTTCCCATGAGGACGAGCTGCAAGGCGAGAGCAATTCCATTTCCAATCAGAAGCGTATCCTTGAAACCTATGCAAAGCAGAACGGCTTTTCCAATCTGCGCTGGTACACGGACGACGGTTATTCTGGTGCGAACTTTCAAAGACCCGGTTTTCAAGCCATGCTTGCGGACATTGAAGCCGGAAAAGTCGGGACAGTTATCGTAAAGGATATGTCGAGGTTAGGGCGAAACTACCTGCAAGTGGGAATGTACACAGAAATGATTTTCCCACAGAAAGGTGTCCGCTTCATCGCTATCAATGACGGAGTGGACAGCGCACAGGGCGACAATGACTTTGCCCCGTTGCGGAATATATTTAACGAATGGCTGGTGAGAGATACGAGCAAGAAAATCAAAGCAGTAAAACGCTCAAAAGGTATGAGTGGCAAGCCCATCACAAGCAAGCCTGTGTATGGCTACCTCATGGACGAGGACGAAAATTTTATTATTGACGAGGAAGCTGCACCCGTAGTCAAGCAGATATACAACCTCTGCCTTGCCGGGAATGGTCCGACTAAGATAGCCCGTATGCTCACAGAGCAGCAAATCCCCACGCCGGGGACGCTGGAATACCGCAGGACGGGCAGCACCCGCCGCTACCACCCCGGCTATGAGTGCAAGTGGGCGACTAATACCGTAGTGCATATCCTTGAAAACCGGGAATACACAGGCTGTCTGGTAAATTTCAAGACAGAAAAACTTTCTTACAAAGTCAAGCACAGTGTAGAAAATCCCCTGGAAAAGCAAGTGATTTTCGAGAACCACCACGAGCCTATCATAGACACCCAAACATGGGAACGGGTGCAGGAGCTTCGCAAACAGCGCAAACGCCCCAACCGCTATGATGAAGTGGGTTTGTTCTCCGGCATACTGTTCTGTGCGGACTGCGGCAGCGTGATGTATCAGCAGCGATACCAGACGGACAAGCGCAAGCAGGACTGTTATATCTGCGGCAACTACAAGAAGCGCACCCATGACTGTACGGCGCACTTTATCCGCACCGACCTCTTGACCGCTGGTGTACTCTCCAATCTGCGGAAAGTGACAAGCTATGCGGCAAAGCATGAAGCCCGGTTTATGAAGCTCTTGATTGAGCAGAACGAGGACGGGGGCAAGCGCAGGAACGCCGCCAAGAAAAAGGAACTGGAAGCCGCCGAGAAACGCATAGCCGAGTTATCCGCTATCTTCAAGCGGCTGTATGAGGACAGCGTGACCGGGCGCATATCAGACGAGCGTTTCACAGAGCTGTCGGCAGACTATGAAGCAGAACAACGGGAGCTGAAAGAAAGAGCCGCCGCTATCCAAGCGGAGCTTTCCAAAGCACAGGAAGCCACCGTGAACGCAGAAAAGTTTATGAATGTTGTCCGGCGGCATACCAGCTTTGAAGAACTTACCCCTACTCTGCTGCGGGAGTTTGTAGAGAAAATCGTTGTGCATGAGTGCAGCTATGACGAGAACAAGACCCGCAGACAGGACATTGAGATTTATTATTCTTTTGTTGGCAAGGTGGACTTGCCCGAATAACCGCCCGACCTATCCGACACAATGCGCAAGTGCCGGATAGGAACGGCAAAATTTTTTACACTTCTTTTACTTCTTTATCTCACTTGAGCAAAGAGCCAGGGCATGAAGCAGTTTATGGCTAATTAAAGGGAACAAAAAGAAAGGAAAAGCACAATCCAGACGGTATCAGCGGCAGGATACAAGAATAAATTGTGATTACACAAGATTGGTGTTATAATAAGAGAAAAGTTCCTGCCGGGGCAGCCGCCCCGGTGGTATGGATAAAAAGGCAGGAAAACAATATGCACATCAGCTATAAACCACTCTGGCATACACTGTTAGAGCGTGATATGAGAAAAGAAGATTTAAGGCTTGCCGCCGGTATGACAACGAATATGATTGCCAACATGAGCAAAGCGGGAAAGCACATCAGCATGGATACATTGGCCCGTATCTGCGAAACGCTGAATTGTGAGATTACCGATGTGATTGAGTTAGTACCAGACGAGCCTGCTTCCACAGGAGGTAAGGAACATGAGCGAATTGAAACCAAGAATAACGGAAAACGGAATTGATTATATCCTTGTCGGAGATTACTATATCCCAGATTTGAAGCTGCCGGAGGAACACCGCCCTATCGGAAAGTACGGACGGATGCACCGGGAATATTTAAGAGAAGCCCACCCAGCCAGATTGAACACATTGACACTGACCGGGGAGTTATGGACATATCTTGCAGACCTGAACGAACAGGCACAGGAACGGTTAGACACCATCATGGAGCAGATGAAGGCTGCCGATGGTGTGACCGAGGAATTGAAGCGTACCCATCAAATGGAATGGGTGCAGCGTTGCAATAACATTCACAACCGGGCAGAAGAAATTATTTTGCAAGAGTTGATTTATTCATAACGGTATGGTAGAATGATTATGACAAATCGAAAGTTGACAAGGAGTTTTGATAGCGTGAAAAAAAGTTTATGGAAGAAGTTTTAATTGATGATAATATGGTTTTTGATATTGATAATTTAAAAGGATTTCTTAATGATACCAGTTCATTTGGGTTTATAGCTAAAGAAAATAATAAAATTATAGGATTTGCATATTGCTATACACTTTTAAGACCTGATGGAAAAACAATGTTTTATTTACACTCAATAGGAATGTTACCTAACTATCAAGACAAAGGTTATGGTTCAAAATTATTATCTTTTATTAAGGAATATTCTAAAGAGATTGGTTGTTCTGAAATGTTTTTAATAACTGATAAAGGTAATCCTAGAGCTTGCCATGTATATGAAAAATTAGGTGGTAAAAATGATTATAAAGATGAAATAGTATATGTATATGATTATGAAAAAGGTGATAAATAAATGAATATAGTTGAAAATGAAATATGTATAAGAACTTTAATAGATGATGATTTTCCTTTGATGTTAAAATGGTTAACTGATGAAAGAGTATTAGAATTTTATGGTGGTAGAGATAAAAAATATACATTAGAATCATTAAAAAAACATTATACAGAGCCTTGGGAAGATGAAGTTTTTAGAGTAATTATTGAATATAACAATGTTCCTATTGGATATGGACAAATATATAAAATGTATGATGAGTTATATACTGATTATCATTATCCAAAAACTGATGAGATAGTCTATGGTATGGATCAATTTATAGGAGAGCCAAATTATTGGAGTAAAGGAATTGGTACAAGATATATTAAATTGATTTTTGAATTTTTGAAAAAAGAAAGAAATGCTAATGCAGTTATTTTAGACCCTCATAAAAATAATCCAAGAGCAATAAGGGCATACCAAAAATCTGGTTTTAGAATTATTGAAGATTTGCCAGAACATGAATTACACGAGGGCAAAAAAGAAGATTGTTATTTAATGGAATATAGATATGATGATAATGCCACAAATGTTAAGGCAATGAAATATTTAATTGAGCATTACTTTGATAATTTCAAAGTAGATAGTATTGAAATAATCGGTAGTGGTTATGATAGTGTGGCATATTTAGTTAATAATGAATACATTTTTAAAACAAAATTTAGTACTAATAAGAAAAAAGGTTATGCAAAAGAAAAAGCAATATATAATTTTTTAAATACAAATTTAGAAACTAATGTAAAAATTCCTAATATTGAATATTCGTATATTAGTGATGAATTATCTATACTAGGTTATAAAGAAATTAAAGGAACTTTTTTAACACCAGAAATTTATTCTACTATGTCAGAAGAAGAACAAAATTTGTTAAAACGAGATATTGCCAGTTTTTTAAGACAAATGCACGGTTTAGATTATACAGATATTAGTGAATGTACTATTGATAATAAACAAAATGTATTAGAAGAGTATATATTGTTGCGTGAAACTATTTATAATGATTTAACTGATATAGAAAAAGATTATATAGAAAGTTTTATGGAAAGACTAAATGCAACAACAGTTTTTGAGGGTAAAAAGTGTTTATGCCATAATGATTTTAGTTGTAATCATCTATTGTTAGATGGCAATAATAGATTAACTGGAATAATTGATTTTGGAGATTCTGGAATTATAGATGAATATTGTGATTTTATATACTTACTTGAAGATAGTGAAGAAGAAATAGGAACAAATTTTGGAGAAGATATATTAAGAATGTATGGAAATATAGATATTGAGAAAGCAAAAGAATATCAAGATATAGTTGAAGAATATTATCCTATTGAAACTATTGTTTATGGAATTAAAAATATTAAACAGGAATTTATCGAAAATGGTAGAAAAGAAATTTATAAAAGGACTTATAAAGATTGATTATATAATATATGAAAAGCTATTATAAAAGACATTAGTATTAAATAGTTTAAAAAAATGAAAAATAATATCGAAAAAAATATTTCTTAAAATTGTGATAGGGGTTGTTCTTGCTTGTATTTTATTTGTTTGTTTTCTTTATACGAACAATGAGATCGGCGTGACTTCATCTAAGCTGGAGGCAGATATTCGTTCGTCGCAGAAGATTAAGGATGATTGGACGGTCGATGGAAGCGTTTCCAGCACGATGGCTGCATATATTTCTTACCCTCAGGATTTGAGTGACCATTCTTTTTCCGTCTATGTCAATCGTCCAGGACTTTCCTTCGGATATTTTTTCCGTGGAGGTGGAACTCTTTCGGGGATTCAAAGAGGAATTGTGGAGTTTACTGTAGAGGGATATAATGAACGAGCATTTATTTCTATGAATCAACAGCAGGTGCAACAACTTGAAATAGATGATGGCAACACAATTCAAGTGGTTGATATTGACCGCAATAAACCTTTTGCGATTGTCTTGCCTATAAATGCGGGTAATATTACTTTTTATGATGTAAATAGAAATACTGTGGAATATTGGAATAATCCTCTTTGACAAATTCCAGTTTGTCGTGCTAAAAATTCAACTGAATAATCCCAGCAAAAACCGCTGCTACATGGAAGCCAACAAACCATGCAACAGCGGTTTTTCTTTATCGTTTTTTCCTCTGGCTGATAGGCGTTCCCATTTTCTTTGATTTTTTGAGAATCCGAATCAGCCAGCGAAATTCTTCATCTGACAGATTTTTATAGTTGATACCAAGCTGCTTACAGTAAAGGACAACCAGCTTTTCATCACGGCTGCCCTTGAAATTTTCAACCGCTTCCAGATTTTCTTTCAGTTCATCGGCAACGGTGGTCTGAGGTGCACTCTCGCTGTCCTTTTTATGGGCTTCCCGAATATCCCGGATAATCAGGTTGAGGTCATCCCGTACCATGTGACTGAAATATTCATCATCACTGATATGGGCGGCTTGCAACACTTTCAAATGGGGGTCATCTTCGCCGGGGCGATACCGTTCAATGATTTCATGCCGGACGGTATCGACAAGGGCGTTGAGGTTTTGAATCTGCATGGTGGCAATCCCATCCACATAAATCTCAATGTCCGCAAGAAACTTGATAAAGTCCTTATGGGTGGCAAGTTCGCACAGCAGACGGTTGTTAATCCGACCGCTTTTCAGAAGTGCTACCATCTCATCACTCAAATGCAGCTCCCTTAATGGCGTGTTGATCTCCGCCCGGTTCTCTGTCCGGCAAAAGAGATAATCGAGGGACACCCCATAAAAATCTGCCAGCAGGATAAGGTTGCCATGATTGATTTCCTTATAGTCGTCTTTTTCATAACTGCCAAGAGCCGATTTTGAAATACCCGTTTGCTCAGCCAGTTCTTCCAGTTTTAATCCTTTGTTTAATCGTAAATCTTTTAGCCGTTCCTGTATTGTAGTAGCTCCGTTCATTGAAGCAGTTCCCCCTTTCTAACGACATTTATAACCGTTGAATTGATTATACCATATCAATTCCGCAATCGTGGAAATTTCTGATTTTTACCCCGAATTCCTACTTTGTGGACATACGGCACAGGGCACAAAAATGTTCTATGATACAGGTAGTTCATCGATGGATTATTCCAATCGAATGACCAGCCTGTGTGGGATATGCTTCCCCGGCGATGTAGCGTCATGACTTTTGGCAGGGATATGGAGGAACCCTGACCAAAACGAGCGTACCAAAGGGAGCGATACGCCGCTGTGAGATTCAGGGGAGGAACGACACCGGGGAGAACTGGCGAACTGACACCGAAATGATACCGAAACACAACAATCTGATAGGGGGACAGTCTACCCTATCGCTGATACTTCGGGAGATTTTAAGCGGCTCTATGGCTGTAATTTTACCGAAAATCGCCCCGAAACCATACACTAAAACGGGAGGAAGCGCAATATGCCGAGAATGAGCAAAAAGAGGAAGTATGAGCTTTCCTTTTACCTCAATGACCGGGGGCGTGTCACTTACAACGAA
Organism: Pilosibacter fragilis; assembly: GCF_032490495.1. NCBI lineage: Bacteria > Bacillati > Bacillota > Clostridia > Eubacteriales > Clostridiaceae > Pilosibacter > Pilosibacter fragilis. The sequence continues at coordinate 39,071 of NZ_JAVYJB010000017.1, forward strand.
TTATGCCGGAAATGCCAGCATGGGTGCAAGCAGAGCTTCCGGGCGGTTGTGATTGACTGCCCCTGTTATTTATCCAAACGAGCAAAGAAAAAGGAGGAACACACAGAATGAATTTTGAATTTATGACGATAGACACACCATTGCCGCCCTGTATGCCTTTTCCCAGAGCGTTGACAGGATTTCCAGTCAGCAGCACCGCAAAGGTCATGTACTGCCGGATGCTGGACGCTATGCTCTCCAAAGGGCAGGAGGACGAGAACGGAATCCTCTTTGTCTGCTTCCCTGTCACAGCCATTGCCGCAGTCCTGTCCCGCAGCTCCATGACGGTCAAGCGTTCTCTGAATGAACTGGAAACTGCCGGACTTATCATGCGGGTGCGTCAGGGCATTGGAGAACCAAACAGGATTTATGTGCTGATACCGGGAAAGGAGGACGCTGCCCTTGCCTGATACATCAAAGCTGGAAAAACTCAATCGGGAGTTGGAAAAAAGCGAAAAGAAACTGCGGAAAGCCATCAATGATGAAAAGGCATTGCAGCATCAGCTGAAGCAGCTTACCCGAAAAGAACGAACGCACCGGCTCTGTACACGTGGCGGTATGCTGGAAAGTTTTCTGCAAGAACCGGAACGCCTGACAGATGATGATGTCATGCTGTTGTTGAAACTCATTTTTCACAGACAGGACACGCAGGAACTATTGAAAAAACTGCTGGAACGGGAGATGCCGGAACCCCCTTAGTTTACTAAGGGCGCAATTATACACCACCCAGAGGTTGGTGCATTGCGTTCTCCGAAGGCTCCTCGCCGGAGGGCTGTGATTTTCCGCAGTCATGGTCTGCTCCAAATCATACAGGGGACGCTACGCTTCCCCTGCGCTGGCTGCCGCCAGCTACCCTTTTGTGGACTTGCCATCTGGGGACACCTTGCGTTGCAAGCTGTTCCCAGCCGACAAGTTTCATAAAATATGCTATCTTTTCGATAGCCAATGAAGTATAATGAAGATGACAACAAATCGGCATTTGTAAAGGAGGATTTACAATGAAGAAAATTGGATTAGGTATTGCGATACTACTCTTTGCCATTATAATTTCTCTTTGCTCATCAGGAATGGGGCTGCTCGTTATCGGAATTGGGATTGTAGGATTGATTTTTTCAATCATAGGATTTATAGAACGCAAGTAAAATAACTTCCAGTTTGTCAGCTTCACATCGGGTCAACTTGCCCCGAACTTTTACAATTAAATACCCGCCGCCCACATAGCGGCACACCGAGCAGGAAATCTGAAAAAGGTCTCCTGCTTTTTTTCTGCCCAAAATGAGGTGGTAAAACGCCACCCCGTCCACCAATTAGCGAAAGGAGGGACACGAAATGCCCTGTCCACACAACGAAATCACGATTGTTCAGCGCAGCCAGCGGCAGTCTGCGGTTGCCGCCGCTGCTTACCAGAGTGGCGAAAAGCTGTTCTGTGAATACGACCAGCAAGTGAAGCACTACCCGGAAAAGCGTGGTATCGTCCACAATGAGATTCTGCTCCCAGCAAATGCCCCGCCGGAGTATGCAGACCGTAATACCTTATGGAACGCCGCCGAAGCTGTGGAAAAACAATGGAACTCCCAGCTTGCAAGGAGGTGGGTGCTTACCATCCCAAGAGAGATACCACCCGACCAGTATGCTGTCCTTGTCCGGGAGTTTTGTGAGCAGCAGTTTGTTTCCAAAGGCATGATTGCTGATTTTGCAATCCATGACCCCCATCCGCCGGGACACAATCCCCACGCCCATGTCATGCTCACTATGAGGGCAATGGACGAACATGGAAAATGGCTTCCCAAGAGCCGCAAGGTTTATGACCTTGACGAAAACGGGGAACGGATAAAACTTCCGTCCGGCAGATGGAAAAGCCACAAGGAGGATACGGTGGATTGGAACGACCAGAAGTATTGCGAAATCTGGCGGCATGAATGGGAGGTCATCCAGAACCGCTATCTGGAAGCCAATGACCGCCCAGAGCGTGTGGACTTGCGTTCCTATGCCAGACAGGGGCTTGATATAGTCCCCACTGTCCATGAGGGGACTGCTGTCCGGCAGATGGAAAAGCGGGGTATCCAGACGAACATCGGCAACCTGAACCGGGACATCAGAGCCGCCAACCGCCTGATGAAGTCTATCCGGCAGCTCATTCAAAACCTCAAAGGCTGGATTACCGAGCTGGGAGAAAAACGAAAAGAACTGCTTGCACAAAAGGCGGCGGAGGAAGCGACACTTCTTCCCAATCTGCTGATGAAGTATATGGAGATACGAAAGGAAGAACGGAAGGACTGGACAAGGGCTGGACAGAACCGGGGGACTTCACAGGACTTAAAGGCAGTCAGCGAAGCCCTGTCCTATCTCCGGCAAAAGGGGCTTTCCACTGTGGAGGACTTAGAAGCATTTCTGGAATCTTCCGGGAAATCAGCCGCCGATTACCGCAATCAGATGAAGCCAAAGGAAGCCCGCAGCAAAGTGATTGACGGGATTCTTGCCAGCCGGACAGACTGCAAGGAATGTAAGCCTGTCTATGAGAAGTACCAGAAGATATTTTTCAAGAAAACAAAGGAGAAATTCAAACAGGAACACCCGGAGGTTGCCCGGTATGCGAAAGCCGCCGCCTACCTTGCCAAGCACCCAGACGATAAGGACAGCACCCAAAAGGAGCTGCAAGAGGAGCAGGAAACGCTTCACAGCGAAATCGCAGAACTGAAAGTACCGCTGACCGAGGTACAGGCTGATTTGAAGAAGCTGCGGGATATCCGTTACTGGGTACGGAAAGCCACCCCCGGCACAGAGGAAAGCAAAGAACCGCCCAAGAAGCAGCCCATCAAGGAAGTCTTACAGGATAAAGCAGACGAGAAAAAACCACAAAGAACCGCCCCGGTACAGGCGAAACACCGACAACAGGATATGGAACTTTAACAGGCACTTGCCATTTTCAATCAGAGAATGTCAGGTGCTTTTTCTTTTTTAGGAGGGATAGATTTGAATGTATTTGAAGCTGTGAAGCAGTCCGTCACAACAAGACAGGCTGCAGAGCATTATGGAATCCGTATAGGTCGGAACGGGATGGCTTGCTGCCCGTTCCATCATGATAAAACCCCAAGTATGAAGCTGGATCGGCGTTACCACTGCTTCGGCTGCGGTGCGGATGGGGATGTGATTGATTTTACCGCCGCCCTGTATGGGCTGGGAAAGAAAGAAGCCGCCGTACAACTGGCACAGGACTTTGGAATTTCCTATGAGGACTGGAAACCGCCGGGAAAGGTAAAAAAGCCCAAGCCCCGGCAGAAATCCCCGGAGGAACAGTTTCAGGAAGCAAAGAACCGCTGCTCCCGTATCCTTGCCGATTATCTCCACCTGCTTAGGGCATGGAGAAAGGATTATGTCCCGCACTCCCCGGAGGAAGCCTTTCATCCCCGGTTTGTGGAAGCCTTACAGAAGCAAGCCCAAGTGGAATATCTGCTGGATGTGCTGCTGTTCGGGGAGACAGAGGAAAAAGCGGCTTTGATTACGGACTACGGAAAGGATGTGATACAGCTTGAACAACGAATGGCAGAGTTTGCAGCCGCAGACGCAGCAAGAACTAAAAAACACCTTGAACGCCATGCAGCCGCCACAGAGCGTTGAGGAAATCAAGGCGGGGCTGGAAACTACCGAGAAAGGCGGTGTCCGTCAGAGCATACGGAACTGCCTGACCGTATTCCAGCGTGACCCTCTGCTTTCCGGGGCTATCGCATACAACATCCTGACCGACCGCAAGGACATCATAAAGCCCATCGGCTTCCACAGAGAAAGCACCGCCCTGAATGATACGGACATGAAGTATCTGCTTCTTTATCTGGAAGAAACCTATGGGCTTACCAATGAGAAAAAGATTGATAATGCCATCGGGATTGTGGCGAATGAAAACAAGTACCATCCCATCCGGGACTATCTCAATACTCTTGTGTGGGATGGGACAGAGCGAATTCGTTTCTGCCTGCGGCACTTTCTGGGGGCTGACGCAGACGATTACACCTATGAAGCGTTGAAGCTGTTCCTGCTGGGTGCAATCTCACGAGCCTTTCAGCCGGGGTGCAAATTTGAAATCATGCTCTGTCTGGTAGGCGGTCAGGGGGCTGGCAAGTCCACCTTCTTCCGTCTGCTGGCAGTCCGGGACGAGTGGTTCTCCGATGATTTGCGGAAGCTGGACGATGACAATGTGTACCGCAAGCTGCAAGGTCACTGGATTATCGAAATGTCGGAAATGATGGCAACCGCCAATGCCAAGAGCATTGAGGAAATCAAGTCGTTTTTAAGCCGGCAGAAAGAGGTTTACAAGATACCCTATGAAACCCACCCGGCAGACCGCCCCCGTCAGTGCGTGTTTGGCGGCACTTCCAATGCCCTGGACTTCCTGCCCCTTGACCGTTCCGGCAACCGCCGCTTTATCCCCGTCATGGTGTACCCGGAGCAAGCCGAGGTTCACATTTTGGAGGACGAAGCTGCTTCCAGAGCCTATATCGAGCAGATGTGGGCGGAAGCGATGGAGATTTACCGAAGCGGCAGGTTCAAGCTGGCTTTCAGCCCCGCCATGCAGCGGTATCTCAAAGAACACCAGCGGGATTTTATGCCGGAGGACACCAAAGCCGGGATGATACAGGCGTATCTTGATAAGTACACCGGGAGCATGGTCTGCTCCAAGCAGCTCTACAAGGAAGCCTTGAACCATGCCTTTGACGAGCCGAAGCAATGGGAAATCCGGGAAATCAACGAGATTATGAATCAGTGCATTGACCGCTGGCGGTACTTCCCGAACCCAAGAATGTTTTCCGAATATGGCAGACAAAAGGGCTGGGAGCGAGAAAACCCGGCAACGGACTCCGGCAACCCGTCTGAAAAAACGATGGACGGTTTTGTGGAGGTCACAGAACAGATGGAGCTTCCATTCTGAAAATGACCACCCGTTGCACCCCCTGTTGCTATCCCGTTGCCGAGCCGGTTGTCGGGGAAAACCCCTTATTTCCGGGCTTTTCTCCCTTATAACAACCAAAACAACAGAAAAATAAAAGAAAAGTATAAATAGTAACCACCGCCAGATTGAGATTGTTTGCAAGGTCTTTTGAAGCCCGTTGCCGGACTTCGTTGCCGACACCCTCTGTCTGGCTATTTTCATGTATGGAGGATAACTGCCTATGGCAAAAAACAAAACAGAGATTCATGTGACCACTGTATTTGACGGGGAGCTGGATGCAACCGATGTGTTCGTCAGCCTGATTTCCCAGAAATACGGAAAGACAAATACGAAAGAATATCTTGCTAAAAAGAAAGATATGAGCTATAATGAAGATGAGGTTCAAAAGAGCCAGATACCGTCTGGATTGTGTGGGTAAATGGCTATGATGAACGAAATGGAATACAGAACAATCGGTTCGGCACTTGCCGGGGGCTATCGTGCGGCGGTCTATTGCAGGCTGTCAAAGGACGATGACCTGCAAGGCGAAAGTGCCAGTATCGCAAACCAGCGTGATATGCTGGAAAAATACTGCGAAAAGCAGGGATGGGAGGTTGTGGCAGTCTATCAGGACGATGGCTTCACAGGTCTTAACATGGAGCGTCCTGATTTACAGAGAATGTTGAGAGCCATTGAGCGCAGGCAGATCAACCTTGTCATCACGAAAGACCTCAGCCGTCTGGGGCGTAACTATCTGCAAACCGGGCATTTGATTGAGGACTTTTTCCCAAGGAACGGTGTCCGCTATATCGCCATGAATGACGGAATCGACACCCTGCGGGATAACAACGATATTGCCCCATTCAAGAATATCCTGAACGAGATGTACAGCAAGGATATTTCCAAGAAAGTCCATTCCTCTTATCTTCTGAAAGCGCAGAAAGGACAGTTTACCGGGTGTCTTGCCCCGTTTGGATATCGGAAAGACCCAGAGGACAAAAACCATCTGCTCATTGACGAGGAAACCGCCCCGATTGTGCGGCTGATTTTCGGATATGCCCTGAACGGTCATGGTCCGAACTATATCCGCAGACGGCTGGAGGAAGAAAAAATCCCCTGCCCCACATGGTGGAACCGGGAACGGGGGCTTCGCAATACCCGCACCAAATGGGAAAAGAAAGACCCGGAAAACGGGCGGTATATGTGGGACTTCTCCGTTATCAAAGACCTTTTGATGAATCCCGTCTACACCGGGGCGATTGCTTCCCAGAAAAAGGACTACCGTTTCAAAATCGGCACGATTGGGGAAAAGAAGCCGGAGGACTGGATTGTGGTGGAGGGGCAGCATGAACCGCTGATTGACCGCATGAGCTTTGACATTGTGCAGAACAAGCTGAAATCCCGCCAGCGTCCGGGGCAGACTAATGAAATCAGCCTGTTTGCCGGACTGTTAAAATGCGGCGAGTGTGGGAAGTCGCTGACGGTACGCTACACAAACGCAAAACATCCCCAGCAGATTTATTCCTGCAAGACCTACAATGCCTTTGGAAAGAACCACTGCACCCAGCACCGGATTGACTATGACACCCTTTACAGCCATGTGCTGCGGAAAATCCGGGAATGTGCCAGAGCTGCCCTGATGGACGGGGAAGCGGTTGCCGACCGCCTGACCAATACCTGTGAAGCCGAGCAGCGTGAACAGCGGGAAGCAATGGAACGCTCCCTTACAAGGGACGAGGAACGGATTGAGGTTCTGGACAAAATGGTCATGCGGCTTTATGAGGATATGATTGCAGGGCGTATCAGTGAGCAGAATTTCAACACCATGCTGGAAAAGACACAGACCGAGCAGACGGAGCTTAAAACAAAAGTGTCCGAGGGCAGAAAGCGGCTGTCCGATGAAGTCCAGCTTGCCAATGACGCAAAACAATGGGTGGAAGCCATTCAGGAATACGCCAACATCACAGAGCTGGACGCAGCTACCCTTAACCGCTTAATCAAAGAAATCGTCGTGCATGAGCGCATTGACGAAGATAAAACAAGACACATTTCTATCGAAATTCATTTTAATCTCAAACCCATCCCGGAGGTGGAACAGGTCACTGCCTGACCTGTCCCGCCGGGACGGTTCTCTTAAAAACACCATATAGATTTTTGTACGCCGCCGCCCGCCATCGAGCAGAGTTTTACACCTAATTGGGGATAAAACAGCTCATGGCCGGTGCTGGTGTAGCCGTGGTAGGCATGGTCCTTGTACCTCTGCTCTCCGGGCTTTTCTCTGTCTAAGCGTCCCTGCATGAAATCCTTGCCGCTCCCGCAGTTTTGCGGGGGCGGCGGAAAGGAGGTTGACACCGTATGGATTTCTTACTTGAAGCCCTGACAAATTGGCTGAAAGAAATGCTGGTGGGCGGTATTATGAGCAACCTTTCGGGGATGTTTGACAGCGTAAACCAACAAGTCGCGGATATATCCGTACAGGTAGGCCAGACCCCACAGGGATGGAATGGCAGTATTTTCAGCATGATTGAGAACCTGTCAAACTCCATTATGGTGCCGATTGCAGGCGTGATCCTGGCTATCGTGATGACCGTAGACCTGATCCAGATGATCGCAGACAAGAACAACCTGCATGATGTGGACACCTGGATGATTTTTAAGTGGGTGTTCAAATCAGCCGCCGCCATCCTCATTGTCACAAACACATGGAATATCGTGATGGGCGTCTTTGATATGGCTCAGAGCGTAGTAGCGCAGGCAGCAGGGATCATCGGTTCGGATGCGTCCATTGACATTTCCTCAGTTATGACCGATCTGGAACCGAGGCTGATGGAAATGGATCTGGGACCGCTGTTCGGGCTTTGGTTCCAATCCCTCTTTATTGGCATTACTATGTGGGCGTTATATATCTGTATCTTTATCGTTATTTATGGCCGTATGATCGAAATCTACCTTGTGACTTCGGTGGCTCCCGTTCCAATGGCTGCAATGATGGGTAAAGAATGGGGCGGTATGGGACAGAATTACCTCCGATCCCTGCTGGCGCTGGGCTTTCAGGCGTTTCTCATTATCGTCTGCGTGGCAATTTATGCTGTGCTGGTGCAGAACATCGCTCTGGAAGATGACATCATCATGGCAATCTGGAGCTGCGTGGGCTACACCGTACTGCTGTGCTTTACGCTGTTCAAAACCGGCAGTCTCGCAAAATCAGTCTTTCAGGCGCACTAAAGGAGGGTTCTGTATGAAAAAATATCAAATCATTTACGCAGACCCGCCATGGAACTACAAAGTATATTCCAAGAAAGGATTGGGACGCAGTGCAGAAAGTCACTATCCGACCATGAGTATCGAGGATATTTGTGCGCTGCCAGTAGGCAACTTGGCGGATAAAGACTGTGCCTTGTTTTTATGGGTCACGATTCCATGTTTACTGGAATGTCTCTCAGTTCTGAAGGCATGGGGATTTACCTATAAAACCGTCGGCTTTGTTTGGGTAAAGCAAAATCGAAAGGCAGATAGCTTGTTCTGGGGAATGGGATATTGGACGCGCTCCAATGTGGAACTTTGTATCCTCGCAACGAAAGGACATCCCAAGCGTATAAACGCAGCTGTTCATCAGGTCATTGTCTCTCACATTGAAGAACATTCAAAAAAACCGCAGGAAGCCAGAGAACGCATTGTCTCATTGATGGGTGATCTCCCGCGCATAGAACTGTTTGCTCGTCAATCCACACCCGGTTGGGATGTGTGGGGAAATGAAGTGGACAGCTCTATTTCATTCCCATAAAGGAGGTGGATAATATGGCTTATGTACCCGTACCCAAAGATTTAACCAAAGTCAAAACCAAGGTCATGTTCAATCTGACACGAAGGCAGCTGGTCTGCTTTACCGCCGGGGCGCTTGTAGGTGTACCGCTGTTCTTGTGGCTCCGTGAGCCTGCGGGAAACAGCATGGCTGCCATGTGTATGATGCTGGTCATGATGCCCTTCTTCCTGCTGGCAATGTATGAAAAGCATGGACAGCCCCTGGAAAAGATCGTCGGCAACATCCTCAAAGTAGCTGTGATCCGTCCCAAGCAGCGTCCCTACCAGACCAATAACTTTTATGCCGTATTAAAGCGGCAGGAAATGCTCGATAAGGAGGTGTATGACATTGTTCACCGCAATGAAAAGCTGGCTGCGCCGTCTGCTGGGAAAACCGGAAGAAAAGACCGTGCATCCGGTAAAGACAAAGAAAAAGCTGTCCCGCGCCGATAAGAAGCAGATCGAAGCGGCCATTGCCCGCGCCAACCGCACGGACAAAAAAGGAAAATCGGCACAGGACAGTATCCCCTATGAACGAATGTGGCCGGACGGGATCTGCCGCGTATCGGACAGCCACTACACAAAGACCATTCAGTTTCAGGACATCAACTATCAGCTCTCCCAAAATGAAGATAAGACCGCGATCTTTGAGGGCTGGTGTGATTTCCTCAATTATTTCGACAGCTCGATTCACTTCCAGCTGTCTTTTTTGAACCTTGCGGCATCGGAGGAGACCTTTGCCAACTCCATTTCCATTCCGCCCCAGGGGGATGCCTTTGACAGTATCCGTGAGGAATATACCACGATGCTGCAAAATCAGCTGGTCAGAGGCAACAACGGTCTCATCAAGACCAAATACCTGACCTTTGGTATCAACGCTGACAGCATCAAAGCCGCCAAGCCCCGTCTGGAGCGTATTGAGACCGATATACTCAATAACTTCAAGCGTCTTGGTGTAGCCGCCAGAACATTGGACGGTAAGGAAAGGCTTTCCCAGCTTCATGCGGTATTCCACATGGATGAACAGCTCCCGTTTCAGTTTGAATGGGACTGGCTGGCTCCTTCCGGCCTGTCCACGAAAGATTTTATTGCACCAAGCTCCTTTGAGTTCCGCACCGGCAAGCAGTTCCGTATGGGCAAGAAATACGGGGCTGTTTCTTTTTTGCAGATTTTAGCCCCAGAGCTGAATGACCGTCTGCTGGCTGATTTTCTGGATATGGAAAGCTCTCTCATTGTGAGTATGCACATTCAGTCGGTGGATCAGGTGAAAGCCATCAAAACGGTAAAGCGTAAGATTACCGATCTGGACCGCAGTAAGATTGAGGAACAGAAAAAAGCAGTCCGCGCCGGATACGACATGGACATCATTCCTTCTGACCTTGCCACCTACGGCAGCGAAGCGAAAAAGCTGTTGCAGGATTTGCAGAGCCGAAACGAGAGAATGTTCCTGGTCTCCTTTTTGGTGCTGAACACAGCGGACACCCCCCGTCAGCTTGGCAACAACATCTTTCAGGCAGGCTCTATTGCCCAGAAGTATAACTGCCAGCTGACCAAACTGGACTTCCAGCAGGAAGAAGGGCTGATGAGCTGTTTGCCCCTGGGACTCAATCAGATCGAGATTCAGCGAGGGCTGACCACCAGTTCTACGGCTATCTTTGTACCATTCACCACACAGGAATTATTCCAGAACGGCAAGGAAGCCCTGTACTACGGCATCAATGCCCTGTCCAACAACCTCATCATGGTGGATAGAAAGCTGCTGAAAAACCCCAACGGCTTGATTTTGGGTACGCCGGGTTCCGGTAAGTCTTTCAGCGCCAAGCGTGAGATTGCCAACTGCTTTTTGCTTACCAATGATGATGTCATCATCTGTGACCCGGAAGCGGAGTACGCACCTCTGGTGGATCGTCTGCATGGGCAGGTCATCAAGATCTCGCCTACCTCAACCAACTACATCAATCCGATGGATCTGAACCTGGACTATTCGGATGATGAAAGCCCGCTGTCCCTCAAGTCTGACTTTATCCTCAGCTTGTGTGAGCTGATCGTGGGCGGTAAGGACGGATTGCAGCCGGTGCAGAAAACCATCATCGACCGTTGTGTGCGTCTGGTCTATCAGACCTACCTCAATGACCCGCGCCCGGAGAATATGCCCATACTGGAGGACCTATATAACCTGCTCCGTTCACAGGAGGAAAAGGAAGCCCAGTATATCGCCACGGCCCTTGAAATCTATGTAACCGGCTCCCTCAATGTGTTCAATCACCAGAGCAATGTGGACATCAATAACCGCATTGTCTGCTATGACATTAAGGAGCTGGGCAAGCAACTCAAGAAAATCGGTATGTTGGTGGTCCAGGATCAGGTGTGGAACCGCGTTACCATTAACCGCGCTGCCCACAAGTCCACCCGTTATTACATCGACGAGATGCACCTGCTTTTGAAGGAGGAGCAGACCGCCGCTTATACGGTGGAAATCTGGAAGCGATTCCGCAAATGGGGCGGTATTCCGACAGGTATCACCCAGAATGTCAAAGACCTTTTGAGCAGCCGCGAGGTGGAGAACATCTTTGAAAACTCCGACTTCGTGTATATGCTCAACCAGGCAGGCGGAGACCGTCAGATTCTCGCCAAGCAGCTGGGCATTTCCACGCACCAGCTTAGCTATGTGACCCACTCCGGTGAGGGCGAGGGCCTGCTGTTCTATGGCTCCACCATCCTGCCCTTCGTTGACCACTTCCCGAAGAATACTGAGCTTTACCGCATTATGACCACCAAACCCCAGGAACTGAAAAAGGAGGATGAATAACTATGAAACAGAATATTTGCGAACTTGATACCATGATTTTTTTCCGTGAGGCATTGGAGGCTCACGAATTCATGTTGCTTCCGGTAATGGCCTCCGCTGTTGTTGAGTGTCGTACCGCTGACAAAGAACTCAAAACCTTGAATGAGGATGGTGAAATTGGTCTTGCCCGTCTCTTTTCGATTTGGGCGAATATGATGTGTGCCCCTGGTGCAGCAACCATTGTAGGGTGCAGACCTATCACAATGCTCTCTGAGATTCTGGCGCAAGTCCATGCGTATCTCACCGTGCATCCGCTATATGATCCGGAAGGTTTGGCCCTCTATGTGGAGCTGCACCACATGATGGATGCTATCCTAATGGGTGATTGGTTTGAATAAAGAGCCGCGCCTGCGCTTTACTGATGAGGAACGGGCTGACCCTGCACTGGAAAAGCCGATCTGCAAAACGGAGAAAGCTACGGCCAGAGCAGATAAGGCGCAGGCCAATATTCCAAAGAAAAAAGTCAGACAGACGGTCATTGACCCGGACACCGGGAAAAAGACCTCGAAGCTGACCTTTGAGGACAAGAAAAAACCACCTTCCAAACTTTCTCAAGGGGTTAAGGAAGCTCCCGTCCATCTGGTCGCGGGCAAGTTTCACAAAGAGATCCGGGAAACAGAACAGGACAATGTGGGCGTGGAAAGCGCCCACAAGTCCGAGGAGGCGGTGGAGACCAGCGCTTATCTGGTGCGGGAGGGCTATCGCAGCCACAAGCTGAAGCCGTACCGCAAAGCAGCCCAGGCCGAGCAGAAGCTGGAAAAGGCAAATGTAAATGCCCTGTACCAGAAGTCCCTACGGGAAAATCCTCAGTTTACCAGCAACCCTCTCTCCCGCTGGCAGCAAAAACAGAGTATCAAAAAGCAGTATGCCGTCGCCAAGCGCACCGGTCAGACTGCCGGAAATACCGCCCAGGCTGCGTCCAAAACCGGAAAAGCCGCAAGGACGGTAAAAGAAAAGGCACAGCAGGCAGGGGCATTCGTCATGCGCCACAAGAAGGGCTTCCTGATGGCAGGGGTTTTTTTCCTCATCGCCTGTATGCTGATGAATACCATGTCCTCCTGCTCTATGATGGCACAGAGTATTGGTTCTGTAATTTCCGGCACTACCTATCCATCGGATGACCCGGAAATGCTGGCGGTGGAGGCAGATTATGCAGACAGAGAAGCTCGGTTGCAGGAGAAAATCGACAACATCGAAAGCAGCCACCCAGGGTATGACGAGTATCGCTATAACCTTGGCATGATCGGCCATGACCCCCATGAGCTTGCGGCGTTTCTCTCTGCTGTCTTGCAGGGCTATACACGCCACAGCGCACAGGCAGAGCTGGAGCGTGTGTTTGATGCACAGTATCAGCTCACGCTGAGAGAAGAAATTCAGATTCGCACTTACACTGACGAAGATGGGGATGAGCATGAATATGAATATCGTATTCTCCATGTAACTTTAACAAGCCGTTCCATTGCCTCTCTTGCGCCAGAACTACTGACTCCGGAGCAGATGGAGATGTACCAGGTCTACCGACAGACTATGGGCAATAAGCCGCTGTTGTTTGGTGGCGGTTCTCCCGATACAGGTGTTTCTGAAGATTTGACTGGTGTTGAATTTATCAATGGCACCCGCCCCGGCAATCCGCAGCTGGTGGAACTGGCGAAAAGTCAGGTGGGCAATGTGGGAGGACAACCTTATTGGAGCTGGTACGGCTTTGACTCCCGTGTGGAATGGTGTGCCTGCTTTGTATCATGGTGCTATGGTCAATCCGGTCGAACGGAACCACGCTTTGCTGGTTGTCAGTCTCAGGGTGTTCCGTGGTTCCAGTCTCATGGACAGTGGGGCGCACGAGGATATGAAAACATCGCCCCCGGTGATGCCATTTTCTTCGATTGGGATCTGGATGGTTCCGCAGACCATGTGGGAATTGTTGTCGGCACCGATGGCAGCCGTGTTTATACCGTGGAGGGAAATTCCGGCGATGCCTGCAAGATCAAAAGTTATGACCTGAATTATCAGAGTATCAAGGGCTACGGCCTGATGAACTGGTAACAGAGATTTTTTAGAAGGAGTGATAGACGATGGCAAAGAACAAAATTGAACGCATTGACCAGGAGATTACTAAGGTCCGCGAGAAGATCGCAGAGTATCAGGAAAAGCTCAAGGCACTGGAGACACAGAAAACCGAGGCAGAAAATCTGGAGATCGTCCAGATGGTGCGCGCACTGCGTATGACCCCGGCTCAGCTGAGCGCCATGCTGTCCGGAGGCACAGTTCCCGGCAGTTTGGCTGATGACAACAACGAACAGGAGGAAAACAGCTATGAGGAATAAACGATTGCTCCGAACACTTTCCGCCATTTGCCTGACGCTGGTTCTGGCATTGGGCTTTACCGTTCCCGCTTTTGCCCAGGGCGCAGCTCCGCCCCCGGCAGAGGATACCACCAATGACAGCAATGTGGTGGTGGAAGAAACGGAAAAAGCACCTCCGCTGACCCCGGATGGCAACGCCGCTCTGGTGGATGATTTTGGTGGCAACAAGCAGCTCATTACCGTTACCACCAAGGCAGGCAACTATTTTTATATCCTGATCGACAGGGCCAACGAGGATAAAAAGACTGCTGTTCACTTTCTGAACCAGGTGGATGAAGCGGACCTGATGGCACTGATGGAAGATGGAAATGCCAAAGAGGAGCCGCCAGCTGTGTGCAGCTGCACGAAGAAATGTGAAGCAGGGGCAGTTAATACGGCCTGCCCGGTCTGTGTAACTGATAAGAGTAAATGTACGGGAAAAGCACCGGAACCTCCGGCAGAAACACCGGAGCCGGAAAAAGAGAAGCCTGCCGGACTGAACCCGGCTGCCCTGATCCTTCTGCTGGCTCTGCTGGGCGGCGGTGGCGTATTTGCCTACTTGAAGCTCGTTAAGAATAAGCCTAAGACCAAGGGCAATGACAGTCTGGACGATTATGATTATGGTGAGGAAGATTCCGAGGAATGGGAAACCGAAGATGAGGAAGTCCTTGAGGATGGTTTTGAGGGTTCTGACCCTAATGAGGAACGCGATAGAGCAGATTGAACCATTTGAGCGTAGCGTATTTCAAATCATTGCGGGATAAGGGACAGAGGACAGGGAGAAATTCCTGTCCTCTGCTGCTCTACTCACTCTCTTACTGTAAATCCACACCCAAAATCAGCACATGGTCAAAAAAAAGGAGGACCTCACAATGAACACATGGAACTGGTTATTACACTTTCTGATTATTTTTGATCTGGTCGCCTTCGGAATTTACTTTGGAGGAGACATTCTTTTCACTGCTATCAGCAAAGTTCAAAAAAAGTCAAAGAAGGACGATGACTTGGATCTTTATGATTTTGAAATTGAGACCGCACCCCAAAAGCGCTCTTTATGTGTGGACTCAATCCGAATGCTTTATTCTGGTGAGATAGATGAATTTGTGGAAAAGGAACTGTTGCCTGATGCAGCGGAGACCATGAACGCTTTATCTGAAGCTGAAAAAACAGCAGTTAGCCTGTTACTAAAAGCTTATATCGGTTTTTTGAGCGAAGAAGCAACGGTAGATGAACAAAGTTTTCCCATGGTTAAGGAACTGTTGTCTTATACACAGGGCAGCAAAGAAGATGGTGAAAAAGATGCCATAGATTGTCTGATGGAAGATACGGTCAGCAGAACCCACAGACATCGAGAATATTACAACAATTATCAACGCTATCAACTGATGCAGGTGGATAAAGAGCGTGTGATTATGGCCTGCAATATCATAATCAATGATTTGATTGGCAGGTTGTACCGATATGATTATCGCTTTGGCTATGACATTACACTTGCCTCAGAACACAGCATTGCAAAAAAACTGTCTGATAATTGGCAGAATGAATGGGAGGTTGAAGATTATGAAGCTGGTGATTGCTGAAAAACCATCGGTTGCACAAAGTCTGTCGGCGGTGATTGGTGCAACCGCCCGTAAGGACGGGTATCTGGAGGGAAACGGCTGGCGTGTCAGCTGGTGCGTGGGCCATCTGGCCGGGCTTGCAGATGCAGACAGCTATGACCCCAAGTATGCCAAGTGGCGATATGATGACCTGCCTATTCTGCCGGAGCATTGGCAGATGGTGGTGGGAAAGGATAAGAAAAAGCAGTTTGATATTCTCAAAAAGCTGATGAATGCCCCGGATGTGACGGAGGTGGTAAACGCTTGCGATGCCGGACGCGAGGGCGAGCTGATCTTCCGCAGTGTCTATGAGCTGGCAGGCTGCCAAAAGCCGATGAAAAGGCTTTGGATTTCTTCGATGGAGGACTCCGCCATCAGGGAGGGCTTTGCAAACCTCCGCCCCGGTGCGGACTATGACGGACTTCGGGATGCTGCTCTCTGTCGTGCCAAGGCCGACTGGCTGGTGGGGATCAATGCCACAAGGCTTTTTTCCGTGCTGTACCACCGCACCCTCAACATCGGGCGCGTGATGTCCCCTACGCTGGCACTCATTGTCCAGCGAGAAGCTGAGATCGACACCTTTAAGCCGGTTCCCTTTTATACCGTGGCACTGGAGCTACCCGGTCTTACCGTATCCGGGGAGCGCATGGCGGATAAGGCCGCTGCCGAGCAGCTGAAAGAAGTCTGCCAGGGTGCAGCCGTCACGATCAAAAAGGTGGAGTGCAAGGAAAAGTCCGAAAAGCCGCCCGCCCTCTATGACCTGACTACTCTGCAAAGAGATGCCAACCGCTTGCTTGGATTTACAGCCCAGCAGACCCTGGACTATCTGCAAAGCCTGTATGAAAAGAAGCTCTGCACCTATCCCCGTACTGACAGCCGCTATCTGACCGGTGATATGGCAGACAGCCTGCCGGTGCTGGTCAATCTGGTTGCCAATGCTATGCCGTTTCGCAAAGGGATCGCCATTACCTGTGATCCGCAGCCAGTCATCAACGATAAGAAAGTAACCGACCACCACGCAGTAATCCCTACCAGAAATCTCAAGGATGCAGACCTTTCTGCCCTTCCTGCGGGAGAAAAAGCGGTGCTGGAGCTGGTGGCCCTGCGTCTGCTGTGTGCCGTAGCCCAGCCCCATATCTATTCGGAAACCGTTGTGATTGCCGACTGTGCCGGTGGGGAGTTTACCGCCAAAGGAAAAACAGTGAAGCACCCCGGATGGAAAGCACTGGAGGACGCTTACCGTGCCAAAATGAAGGATGCGGAGCCAAAAAAAGAGGGCGCAGAGAAAGCCCTGCCGGAGCTGACCGAAGGACAGACCCTTTCGGTTTCTGCGGCAATCGTCAAAGAAGGCAAAAGCAGTCCGCCCCAGCACTTTACGGAGGACACCCTATTGTCCGCGATGGAGACTGCCGGAAAAGAAGATATGCCGGAGGATGCCGAACGAAAAGGTCTGGGGACACCGGCCACCCGTGCCGGTATTTTGGAAAAGCTGGTATCTGCCGGTTTTCTGGAACGAAAAAAGAGCAGGAAAACGGTGCAGCTTCTCCCTTCCCACGATGCAGTTTCCCTTATCACCGTTCTGCCGGAACAGCTGCAATCGCCGCTTTTGACTGCCGAGTGGGAGTACCGCCTGGGCGAGATCGAGCGCGGGCAGCTTGCCCCGGAGGAGTTTTTGGACGGGATCAGCACCATGTTGGGAGACCTGGTGGGGACTTATCAGGTCATCAAGGGAACCGAGTACCTGTTCTCCCCGCCCCGTGAGGTGGTAGGCAAATGCCCCCGCTGCGGCGGTGAAGTTGCAGAACTGCAAAAAGGCTTCTTCTGTCAGAATGATTCTTGCAAATTTGCAATCTGGAAAAATAACAAATGGTGGGCTGCCAAGAAAAAACAGCCGACCAAGGCTGTGGTGTCTGCACTGCTGAAAGATGGCCGTGTCCGTGTAACGGGCCTATATTCGGAGAAAACCGGCAAGACCTACGATGCCACTGTGGTTTTGGAGGACGATGGACAGTACGCCAACTTCAAGCTGGAATTTGACCAGCGGAAAGGAGGCAGCCGATGAAGCTCTCTTTAGCGGAACGGGAAACCATTCTCCTCTATAACCAGGCAGAACCAATGGCTGAGGTCTACACCCACGATCCCCGTTTGATGGAGAAGCTGGAACTGCTGGCAAAAAAGCACCCCGACCAGATCACCCGAAAGGACGCCCATAACTTTACCGTCCCCAAGCGGTGTGTATCAGTCAGGGAGCCATACAGCGCCGAGCGTCGCAAAGCTGCCAGTGAGCGTGCGAAAGCTGCCGGATACCAGCCCCCTGTGAGAAAGTCCAGCAGTTAAAGGCACATGGCAGAGAATGTATTTGAAGCAGTCAAGCAGTCGGTCAGCACCAGAGAAGCGGCAGCGTTTTATGGGATCGAGGTCAAACGAAATGGTATGGCCTGCTGTCCCTTTCACGATGATAAGAACCCCAGCATGAAGGTAGATCAGCGGTTCCACTGCTTTGGCTGCGGTGCAGATGGGGATGTGATCGACTTTACCGCAAAGCTCTTTGACCTCTCCCCAAAAGAAGCGGCGGAGAAACTGGCACAGGACTTTGGCCTGATCTATGACAGTCAGGCCCCTCCCCGCAGGAGGTATGTCCGGCAGAAAACCGAGGCACAAAAGTTTCGGGAGGACCGGCAGCAGTGTTATCGCGTACTGTCCGATTACTACTATCTGCTGAAAAAATGGGAGGCCGACCATTCTCCCCGGACACCGGAGGAGAAACCGCACCCCCGCTTTGTGGAAGCAATCCATAAGAAAATCTATGTGGAGTACCTGCTGGATCTTTTTCTTTATGAAAGTGAAGAAGAACAAAAGGCATGGATTGCAGAACACACAGCAGAAATCACACACTTGGAAAGGAGATTGAAAATCATGGCTGAGAACAAACCCACCAACCGAGAGCGGCTAAGGGAAATCACAGACGGCATCGAGCAGGGCATCAAGGAACTGTTTGAGAGTGAAAAGTATATGCGCTATCTGTCCGTTATGTCCCGCTTCCACCGCTATTCGGTAAACAACACCATGCTCATCTATATGCAGAAGCCGGACGCCACTTTGGTAGCCGGATACAATAAGTGGAAAGACCAGTTTGAGCGTCATGTTAAAAAGGGCGAGCATGGCATTACCATCATCGCCCCCACACCGTACAAGAAGAAAATCGAGGAGCAGAAACTGGACCCGGATACCAAGGCTCCGATTTTGGATAAAGACGGAAAGATCATCACAGAGGAAAAAGAAATCGAGATCCCCATGTTTCGCCCGGTCAAGGTCTTTGATGTGAGCCAGACCGATGGGAAACCTTTGCCGGAGCTTGCCTCCTCCCTTTCCGGCAATGTGCCCAATTATGAGGCATTCATGGAGGCCCTGCGCCGCAGTGCGCCGATGCCGATCACTTTTGAAGCAATGGCCGCCGATACGGACGGCTATTTTTCTGCCGATCATCAGAAAATCGCCATTCGTCAGGGCATGAGCGAGGTGCAGACGGTTTCGGCCACGGTTCACGAGATTGCCCACAGCAAGCTCCACAATCAGAAAAAGATTCAGATTGCCAATGACGAGCAATATCAGGAGATCGAGCTGTTTGATAAACCCGGTCTGTTCTCCAATGGGCGGATTGTCCGTGATAATCTGCCGGAGGGCGTTTATTGCTATGACCTGCGCGGTTCTGACTACGACCCCGGAGAGCCGGTCTGTGTAGAAGAACGAGTGGTTGTAAACCATGCAGGTTCCGTTCTGCTGACAGATCCGCTGGAGCTGGCGGAAAATGGACGCCTGATGCTGACCGAGGAAGAAGGACTGAATTTTGTTGGCGGCTTTTCTACTCTCGCCCAGTTTTTGCAGGAACAGAAGAAAGACCGTCACACGGAAGAAGTAGAGGCTGAAAGCATCTCCTATGCAGTCTGCAAATATTTTGGCATTGAAACCGGAGAAAACAGCTTCGGCTATATTGCCAGCTGGAGTCAGGGCAAGGAACTGAAAGAGCTGAGAGCCAGTTTGGAGACCATCAATAAGACCTCCGGCACTTTGATCTCTGACATTGAGCGCCACTATAAGGAAATCTGCAAAGAGCGTGGAATTGACCCCAATGCAAAAAAAGAGCCGGAAATGGCGGTTCTTGATGCGGAGGCAAACCAGCAGGAGGCTTTGTTTCTAATTGACGATGCCACCTATCTTCATATTCAGCCCTGTGACAGCGGCTGGGACTACACCCTTTACGATGCCGCGTCCATGAAAGAGCTGGATGGCGGTCAGCTGGATATGCCGGAGCTTTCCCGCATGAAGGCAGTTCTCCAGATTTGTGATGACAACGATCTGGACAGCACTTCACTTAGACACGCTCCCCTGTCTATGATCGAGACCTTGCAGGAAGCGGCCTATCAGCAGATGCAGGCAGAGGCAAGTCAGATGACCGCTTCTGCCCAGCTGCCGGAAGCGCAGGAGCAGGCACTGGATGAATACCCCATGCCGGATGAGCAGGTATCCACACCGGATATGCAGGAATATGGCTACTCCTATGATGGGATGCTCCCTGTTACCAGAGAACGGGCGCTGGAACTGGATGCCGCCGGTTTGACCGTCTATGTGCTGCATGAGGACAATACGGAGAGCATGGTGTTTGACCCGCAGGAAATCATGGATCATGGCGGTCTTTTCGGTGTGGACCATGAGGAATGGGAGAAAAGCCCTCAGTTCCACGAAAAGGTCATGGAGCGTCAGGAACATCAGCAGGAACGCGAACAGGCATTTCTCTCCCAGAACAGAGATTGCTTTGCCATCTATCAGGTAAGTCGTGACGATCCGCAGAATGTGCGCTTTATGAATCTGGACTGGTTAAAGTCCCATGACATTTCCATAGACCGCAGCAATTATGACCTCATTTACACAGCTCCTCTGAGGGAGTCTGGCACTGTGCCGGAGCAGCTGGAAAAACTCTATCAGCAATTCAATCTGGAAAAGCCCGTGGACTTTCACAGTCCCTCCATGAGCGTCAGCGACATCGTTGCAATCAGGCAGGACGGTAAGGTATCCTGTCATTACTGTGACAGCGTTGGTTTTACCCAGATCCCCGGATTCCTACCAGAAAACCCGCTGAAAAATGCGGAAATGGCCCTGGAGGACGATTACGGCATGATCGACGGTATCATCAACAATGGCGCAAAAGAACCCACGGTGGCAGAGCTGGAACAGCAGGCCCGAAGCGGTCAGCCCATTTCCCTGATGGAGTTGGCAGCCGCCACCCATCGGGAGGAACGGGAAAAGAAAAAGTCCGTCATGGAGCAGCTGAAAGGCCAGCCCAAGACAGAACACAAAAAGACAGCACCCAAGAAGAGTGCGGAAAGGGAGATTTGATATGGGAAACTTTACTTTTGAGGAAATGAACCTGATGTGCATTTACAATACCGGCAGCCGCACCGGGCTGATTGACAGTCTGCGTGAGATGTGCGGCGAGCTTTCGCCGGAGGAAACGGAACTGAGGGAATTGACCGACAGCGCCCTTACGAAGCTCTGTGCGATGACCGATGAGGACTTTGCCCAGCTGGAGCTGTACCCGGATTTTGACCAGTAAACACCATAACCGCAGGGATGGGGTGGCAATTTGCCACCCCACCTTTTACCCCAAAACTGAAAGGAGGACAGAACACCATGCCAACCAAAGCTGAACTATATGCACAGATGGCGGACAAGGTGGCAACGCAGCTCACGGGGAGCTGGCAGGAATGGGCAGGGTTTCTCACTACTGCTTCCCGCCTTTACAAGTACCCGTTCCATGAGCAGCTGATGATCTATGCCCAGCGACCGGACGCCACCGCCTGTGCGGAGTACGATTTGTGGAATGAAAAGATGGGCCGTTATGTAAGGCGCGGTTCCAAGGGAATCGCTCTGGTGGATGATTCCGGGGACAGACCTCGCCTGCGTTATGTCTTTGACATTTCCGACACCGGAACCCGTGAACATTCCCGCACTCCCTGGCTGTGGCAGTTGGAGGAGCGCTATCTGGATTCCGTGCAGGCCATGCTGGAGCGCACCTATGATGTTTCCGGTGAGGATCTTGCCGGACAGCTCACGGAGGTAGCCGGAAAACTGGCCGAGGAATACTGGACGGAGCATCAGCAGGACTTCTTCTATATCGTTGACGGTTCCTTTTTGGAGGAATATGATGAGTATAACATCGGAGTGCAGTTCAAGGCAGCCGCCACCGTCAGCATCACTTACGCTTTGATGTCCCGCTGTGGACTGGAGCCGGAACGCTACTTCGACCACGAAGATTTCATGGCGATCTTTGATTTCAACACCCCGTCCACCATCGGGGCGCTGGGAACAGCGGTCAGCCAGATCAACCAGCAGGTGCTGCGGCAGATCGGCGTTACCGTCCGAAATGCAGAGCGCGAAGCCAACCAAGAAAGGAGCAAACAAGATGAACAATCCCATGACCTATATCCAGAACGGAGACTATCTGATTCCCGACCTGAAGCTGAGCCAGCAGCCGGAGAAACCCCTGGGCAAGTACGGCAGGATGAGGAAAACCTACCTGAAGGAACATCGTCCCATCCTCTACAACCAGATGTTGCTGAGCGAGAAGCTGTACCCGCACCTTCTGGAGATCGACGAGACCGCCCAGAGCAGACTGGAGCAGATGATGCCCCAGCTGGCGAAGGAAGCGGGAGCCACCGAGAAACTGAAAGCCAGCGATCCCATGAAGTGGGTGGGGCTGATGAACACCTGCAAAGCTCAGGCCGAGGAAATCCTGATGGCGGAGCTTATCAACAGCTGACTCTAAACCTGTTCCTCTCCGAAGCGGAACAGATCCAATCCATAGACGAAGCAGAGAATGTAGCGCATACATCCTCTGCTTTTTCTTTTGCCCAAAATGACATCGACCATGTGCTGCGTTTGGGCGGCAATACAGACCGTCAAAGGGAGCGTGTGGTTGCAGCCTTTGAAAAGCAGAAAACCACCGCTGAGATTGCCGAGATACTGAAAACGCTGTACCACGGCGGCAATGGCCTTGGCAGTGTGAGCGCATGGTATGCCGAGGATGGTATCCATCTTTCCCACGGGAAGTCTGTCCGTTATGACAGGTCTGCCCAGGTCATTTCCTGGGAGAGCGCCGCAGAGCGTATCGGGGAGCTTTTGGAGAGCGGCCAGTTTGCCTCCAATGTGGAGCTTGCGGAAGCGGCAGGCTATGAACGCTCCCTCCTTTCAGAAAAGCTCTGGTATCTGTACCACGATTTCAGCGAGGAAGCCAGAGAAGCCGGATATTTGTCTTGCTTGTCGAGTATCCAGCGCAATGGGTTTCCGACAGAAACAGAATGGCTTGCCGAGCAGCTGAACAGCCCGGAGTTTCGTAAGACCCTCAAGGAAGAATACGCTGCCTTCTGGACTGCCTATCAGCAGGACCGTGACCTGTTGCGTTTTCACTATCATAGACCGAGGGAGATCTGGGAGAACCTGAAGGACCTTGACCTGCCCCGCAGGACCTTTTCTTCAGAGCTTTCCAAAGTGCCAACCGTCCAGCACTTTATTACCGAGGATGAGATCGACGCCGCCATGACCGGCGGAAGCAGTTTCGCCGGAGGAAAAGGTCGTATCTATGCGTTCTTCACGGCAAACCATACGGATAAGGAGAAAGTGAAATTCCTCAAAGACGAGTATGGCATTGGCGGACGCTCTCATGCCCTGTCCGGCGCAACACACAGCGGCGAAGAGCACGACGGGAAAGGACTGCACTATAAAAAGCAGGACTGCCCGGATGTTCACTTGAACTGGGAAAAGGTTGCCAAGCGCATTACCTCACTTGTCCAGAAAGACCGCTATCTTACCGAACAGGAACAGTATGACAAGATCCAGTCTGAACAGGAACTGGCCGAAGAAGATGCCATTCAAGCCCAGCAGCCGGAGATGGATGAAGAAACACCAAAGCCTACCCTTGGGGAGCAGTTTGAGCAGTATAAGCCTGTGGTGACTGCCGCCATTTCCGAGGATACCGCATATCGCAATGCCTGCGGTCATTCCGACCGTGAAAATGCTGTCATCGAGGGTAATGCCGCTGTGCGCCGTGCAGTCCTTGGTTCTAAGGATATGGAGCTGATCCGACTCTATTCGGATGTGCCGGAGTTCCGTCAGCGTTTACACCGGGCAGTGATCGACGAGACCTATCCAAAGCTCCATGAGCTTCTGCGCCCTCTTTCTCAGGAAGATATTGATACTGCCCTTTGTGCATGGAACGGCAATATCGAGAGTAAACACGCTGTTGCCCGCTATATGAAAGACCATGCAAGAGAAAAAGATACCGCCGCATGGCTGGCTCAGGAATACGGCGGCAGTAACAGCAACAGCCTGTTCGTTGTCCGTGCCGGCAGCCCGGAGGAAACGCAGCTGCCCTGGCCGAAGGTACAGCGCCGGATTGCCCAGCTCATTCAGGAGGACCGGTTCTATACCGAAGAAGAACAGAACCGTTTTGACGACATCGACCCAATCGCCATCCGGGAAGCTCTGGAAGAAAGAGGGATCGTCAACGGCCAGGTGGCAGACCCGGAAAAACTGGACAATGATCCGTTTATCCAACAGGTGATGTCGGATGTAGAGCAGATCGCAGCTGCTGAGACAGAGCAGACTTCCGAAGTTGCTATTTCCGATGAGGAATATGATGCAGTTCGCCGCCCGACTCCGCAAAGGACTTCCTATGACCCTGCCGCCCCGGTCTATGCTGTGGGCGATACCGTGTATATCGAGAATGACGCCTATCAGATCACCGAGCTGCGGGAGGACACCGTGCAGCTTCTGCCCACCGGCATGGTATATCCCATCTACCGGGCAGAGCGCAAAGAACAGTTCGAGCAGCTGATTCGGGCAGACCGCCGCAATGCTTACTATACCGAGTTTCTTCCTATTGACCCGGACAAGGCAGATCAGGACCTGCGGGATGTATTGACCCATGGACTTATGGATGAAGCAGATAAAAAACAGGTTTCCACGCTGCTGCAATCCGGCAGGAGCAACAGCGAGATCGCTTATTGGCTGAGCAGAGCCTATTCTGGTGAGATCGAGACGCTGAATCTGGAGACCGGCGATACTGCCGATTACCGTACCACGGCACAGGGCATGGAGCTGGAAGTCCTGGACGCAGAGGAAAAGCGTCTGGCTGTGCTGTATTTTCGCTGGGATGAGGTTGCGCCTTTGCTGCGCGGGATGTATGCCCGTCAGCTGGATGGCTTTGGACAGGCACGCCCCGAACCGGCTGTCGAATCCCCGACCTTCCATTCCGAGACTGTGGCCGTCTATCCGGGCGATAAGAACAATCTACCTTATGATGTGGTGGTGGAACGGTTGCATATTGAGGAGCCGGAGCCGCCAGCCCCTGTAACAGAGCCGGAAAAAACCTTTGAGGAAGTGTTGGATGAACACCCGGTTTCCATTCAGGTCAACGGCCAGTGGCAGACCTTCCCCAATGCCAAAGCTGCCGAGGAAGCCTCCTATGAGGAATACAAGGCTAACCTGCGCCGCAATGCACAGAACTTCCGCATTACCGATGAGCATTTGGGCGAAGGCGGTCCAAAAGCCAAGTTCCAAGCAAATGTTAATGCCATTCGTTTGCTGAAAGAGCTGGAATCTGCCGGACAGCAGGCAAGCCCCGAACAACAGGAGATTCTTTCCCGCTATGTGGGCTGGGGCGGTATTCCTGATGCTTTTGACCCAGAGAAACCGGCATGGGCTTCCGAGTATACCCAGCTGAAAGAGCTGCTGACCCCGGAGGAATATGCCGCCGCCAGAAGCTCTACCCTCAATGCCCATTACACCAGCCCTACGGTTATCCAGGCAATCTATGAAGCGGTGGGGCGCATGGGCTTTGAGACCGGAAATATTCTGGAGCCATCTATGGGTGTGGGCAATTTCTTCGGTATGTTGCCGGAGGAAATGCGAAACAGCCGTTTGTACGGTGTGGAGCTGGACCCGGTTTCCGGGCGTATCGCAAAGCAGCTCTATCCCAAGGCGGACATCACAGTAGGCGGCTTTGAGACCACTGACAGGCGGGACTTCTTTGACCTTGCCATCGGCAATGTGCCTTTTGGTCAGTATCAGGTCAATGACAAAGTCTACAACAAGCTGAATTTCAACATTCATAATTACTTTTTCGCCAAAGCACTGGATCAGGTGCGTCCCGGCGGTGTGGTGGCTTTTGTGACCTCCCGCTATACCATGGACGCCAAGGATTCCACTGTGCGCCGCTATCTTGCCCAGCGTGCCGAGCTGCTGGGAGCTATCCGTCTGCCCAATGATGCGTTCAAAAAGAATGCCGGTGCCGAGGTGGTGTCGGACATCATCTTTCTCCAAAAGCGGGACCGTCCGCTGGACATCGTGCCGGAATGGACCCAGACCGGACAGACGGAGGATGGGTTTGCCATCAACCGGTATTTTATCGACCACCCGGAAATGGTGCTGGGCAGACAGGAACCGGTAAGCACTGCTCATGGTATGGATTACACCGTGAACCCTATCGAGGGACTGGAGCTTTCCGACCAGCTGCATGATGCTGTGAAGTACATTCATGGCACTTATCAGGAGGCAGAGCTGCCGGAGCTGGGCGAGGGCGAAGCCATTGACACCTCCATTCCTGCCGACCCCAATGTGAAGAACTATTCCTATGCCATTGTAGACGGGCAGGTGTACTACCGGGAAAACAGCCGCATGGTGTGCCCTGATCTCAACGCTACCGCCGAAGCCCGTGTGAAAGGTCTTGTGGGACTGCGTGATTGTGTGCAGGAACTGATCGACCTTCAGATGGATGCAGCGGTTCCAGACAGCATCATTACCCAAAAACAGGCGGAACTGAACCGACTCTATGACAGCTTTTCTGCCAAATACGGTCTCATCAACGACCGTGCAAACCGGCTGGCCTATGCAGATGATTCTTCCTATTACCTGCTCTGTGCGCTGGAAGTTATCGACGAGGACGGAAAGCTGGAGCGCAAGGCGGACATGTTCACCAAACGGACCATCAAGCCCCATCAGGCAGTGGCTACTGTGGATACGGCAAGCGAAGCACTGGCGGTGTCCATCTCGGAAAAAGCCTGCGTAGATATGAGCTATATGAGTCGGCTTACCGGAAAAACAAAAGAAGCACTGGCCGGAGAACTGCAAGGCGTGATCTTCCGTGTGCCGGGACAGCTGGAACAGGACGGCACACCCCATTATGTGACTGCTGATGAATACCTTTCCGGCAATGTACGCCGCAAACTGCGTCAGGCGCAGCGGGCGGCACAGCAGGACCCTTCTTTTGCAGTCAATGTGGAAGCTCTTACCGCCGCCCAGCCCAAAGACCTGGATGCGTCGGAAATTGAGGTGCGTCTGGGCGCTACCTGGATCGACAAAGAGTACATCCAGCAGTTTATGTACGAGACCTTCAACACCCCGTTTTATCTCCAGCGCAGCATTGAGGTCAACTATTCCTCCTTTACTGCTGAATGGCAGATCAAGGGGAAATCTTCTGT
>NZ_JAVYJB010000018.1:0-63726 GCF_032490495.1 Pilosibacter fragilis
TAAGACCCCTTGAAGACGACGAGGTAGATAGGGCAGAGGTGGAAGTGCAGTAATGTACGGAGCTGACTGTTACTAATCGGTCGAGGGCTTATCCAGGAAGGTCTGGTTGGTTGATGAAACGGTGAAGATGGATTTCAATATGTGGTTTTGAAGGTATGTGTGAGTAGACCAGGCAGAGATGTCTGGTCTTTTTTTGTAAAGCGCAGATTGACGCAAGAGTCCTCATAGTAGTAGCTTTAAATTGATTTGAAGTGTTATTATGAGGACTCTTTTTATTATTCTTTCACAAAACCTTTCTTGATCGCATCCTGGATCAGATGATCCGTAATTTCGTAGAGACGCTCGGAGCCGAGCTTCGTCTTGCTCTGGCGGCCGTAGACCTGCTTGGAGGTGATCTGGTGCTGCTTCCAGTCATCACCGTTATTGCTGTGATTTAAGAGAAGCGGTTGAAGATTGTCCATGGCATGGGCATATTTGGATTCAGATGTTTCGCAGTCCTCAAACTCGTCGAAGAGAGCGATGAGCTCATTTTTCTGATCCTCCGGTAGGATGGAGAAGATACGCTCTTTAGCAGCGTCTTCGCGGGCCTTTTGGGTCTTGCGACCTTCCTCGTCGTAGGCGAAGGTGTCACCTGCATCAATCTCCACGATATCGTGGATCAGGCACATCAGCATGACCTTTGCGATATCTACGGATTCATTGGAATACTCACGGAGAAGGTAGGACATGATGGCCATATGCCAGGCATGTTCTGCGTCATTTTCCCGGCGGCCATGGCCGGAGAGATGTGTCTGGCGCAGGATATTCTTTTCTTTATCAATCTCAAGTACAAAATCTAACTGTTGTTTTAAACGTTTATCCATGAATGTTTGCCTCCCGATATGTAAATTGACCTATAGGGTGTGTTTTTTGATGAGTCCAGAGGATTGATGAGTTTATCCTACCAATTTATGAGAGAAAAGTACAGCGGTTTTTTAGAATGGGAATTGTAACTGTTCCGTAGATCTGCGCACTTGCTGCGCAGACCGTAAGAAAACATAATCTGGAAGACAAAAATCCCATCGGTGCAGCCGATCTGAAATGGATTTTTGCTTGTAACTATGAAGGTACTGAATAGTTGCTGGAAATTCAAAGCAAGGCATGAACGGGTGAGAATACTGATAAAATAAGGATAAAACATACCGGAAAATAAAGTGTAGAAATTTTTCAAAAAATATAAAAAACGGGTTGACAGATGCGAAAACATATTATATAATAGCACTGTTCTTAAGGAACAGCTAAGAACAAAGGAAATATTCCTCGATAGCTCAGTCGGTAGAGCACGCGGCTGTTAACCGCGCTGTCGTAGGTTCGAGTCCTACTCGGGGAGTTTTTATTTTGCCAGTTTCATGGATATGAGCTTCTGGTACAAATAATGAACGCGGCCCCATGGTCAAGCGGTTAAGACATCGCCCTTTCACGGCGGTAACAGGGGTCCGAATCCCCTTGGGGTCATTGATGTGCCGATGTGGCTCAATTGGCAGAGCAGCTGATTTGTAATCAGCAGGTTATCGGTTCGAGTCCGATCATCGGCTTTTAGTCCTAAACTTATGGACCTTTAGCTCAGTTGGTTAGAGCAACCGGCTCATAACCGGTCGGTCCCGGGTTCAAGTCCCTGAAGGTCCACTCTACCTGGTAAAAGGTTCATACAACTGATAAAATATTTGGCCCGGTGGCTCAGCTGGTTAGAGCGCCGCCCTGTCACGGCGGAGGTCGTGGGTTCGAATCCCATCCGGGTCGTTTCCTTGGAAATAAGGATTATTAATTTCATATCTGGGATCTTAGCTCAGCTGGGAGAGCATCTGCCTTACAAGCAGAGGGTCATAGGTTCGAGCCCTATAGGTCCCATTTGATGGGAAACCATCATCGACATATTTATATGTCTGCCGGTGTGGCGGAATAGGCAGACGCAAGGGACTTAAAATCCCTCGGGGGCAACCCCGTACCGGTTCAAGTCCGGTCACCGGCATGAAAAGAGCTTGTTTTGCAAGCTCTTTTTTTGTTTAACGAAAAACCCGAATTATGGGAGCGTGATGGAGATGAACAGGAGAGATCTCGAAATAATATGGATAGGAGAACAGATATGACATTTCGATATGCGTTGAAACGATCAATTCCGGTAATGGCGGGATATATCGTTCTGGGAATCGGATTTGGAATGCTGCTGGGAGCGAAGGGCTACGGCATCACCTGGGCGCTCGCGATGAGTGTGTTCATTTATGCGGGGTCAATGCAGTATGTGGCAATTGATCTGATAACAGGTGGCGCATCGCTGATCTCAGCGGCGCTTATGACACTGATGGTCAACGCAAGACATTTATTTTATGGAATCTCCATGCTGGAACGATATAAGGACACAAAACCATATAAGCCGTATTTGATCTTTGCGCTTACGGATGAGACGTATTCGCTGGTGTGCAGTGGAGATGTACCGGAGGGGGTCGAGGAGAAGAAATATTTCTTCCTTGTCTCGCTGTTGAACCAGATTTACTGGGTAATTGGAAGCGTGATGGGATCGGTGCTCGGGAGTGTATTGAATATCAATACGGAAGGGATCGATTTCTCGATGACAGCTCTGTTTCTGGTGGTATTTACGGAACAGTGGATGAGCACGAAGGATCACAGAAGCGCCGTTGCAGGTGTTGCTGCATCCGTGATTTGTCTGTTGATCTTTGGGGCATCAGCCTTTCTGATCCCGTCGATGATCTCTATCACGGTGATTTTGACGCTGATGCGTGGGAGTAAGAAAACTGAGAGCAGCCAGACGACGGCATAATTCATGATATTTTCCGAAGGACAGGAAATAGTATGAAAACAGTGCCCAGGTTGCTGCACACGGGTAGGAAATTTTCAAACTGAAAATTCCGTACAATACAGCGGTAGCAGTGGATTTTGCTTGATTTAGGAGGAATAGAGAGGATGGATTTGAGGGCGGTCACACTGATCGCGGTATGCGTTGCAGTAACGATAGTTTTAAGATTTCTTCCGTTTGTGATATTCGGCAGGAAGAAGGAGATCCCCGGATACATTACATATTTATCGGGAGTTCTTCCGTATGCGATCATGGGGATGCTGGTGGTGTACTGCCTGAAAAATGTGAGCTTTTTTGCGGGATCTCATGGAATTCCGGAGATTGCAGCTTCCGCAGTGGTTGTCGGGCTGCATGTATGGAAGAGGAATACACTGCTCAGTATTGCGGCAGGAACTGTACTTTATATGTTTTTGATTCAGGCCGTATTTTAGGATAAGAGGAGAAAGCTCTGGAATTGTGATCATGGGTCATGATCAGTCTGCGGTGGTGCTGGAACTGCAATTTAGTATTCTGAATTGAGGGATAATTTCAGACAGAAGGAACAAGATAACGGTATATTACTTGAGATATTAAAAAAATTATGATATGATAGTCTCATCTTACGGGAAGTCTGGCGGATGGCACTGAATGCGGAATTTCGATGAAAATCCTGAAGGATCGAAATGGAGAATGGCAAAAGTGTAGGATCTTTATGACTGGAATGGAGGTCTGGATGAGACGAAGTGACAGAGAATTGAAGGACATGGCTGATATTGTGGCGATCGCGAAACGGGAGACTGTGTGCACCGTTGCGTTCCACGATGAGTCATGTCCTTATTTAATTCCATTGAATTATGGTGCAGAAGTGGAAGAAGGAAAGCTGGTTCTGTATTTTCACGGAGCGAAGGAAGGGACGAAGATCGATAAGATCAGAGAGAATCCTCAGGTTTCATATTGTATTTACGGGAAAAATAGCCTGAAGATCGATTATGACGCAGCCTGCAAGTCGACGACAAGCTTTGAGAGCATCTGCGGAAACGGAACTGCATATTTCGTGGAAGATCTCACATCGAAGAAAAAAGCTTTGGCGAGCCTCATGAATCAGATGAGTCAGAAGAAGGCATTCGAAGAGAACTCGTTCGCGGAGGCAATGGTGAACGCAGTGACGGTCTGGAAGATCGTAACTGAGAACGTCACCGGAAAAAGACATGAATAACATGAGGGACGGGTGTGTGCACGAACGGAAACCCATGTGGGACAAAGAGGTGAAGAGAGCCGGAAACGTGCCTGTATGGTTCTGATGGATAAGGGAAACATAGAAAGGAGCATATACATATGGGAACAGATTTTAGAAAAGAGATCGGCACGACGATCGATCAGAGACGCGATGAATATACAAAAATCAGTGACGCGATCTGGGGTTTTGCGGAGCCGAGATTTCAGGAGTACGAGTCCACGAAGCTTCAGCAGGAGTTCTTAAAAGCGAGAGGATTTTCCGTCAAGGCAGATCTCGCAGGAGAAGAGACCGCATTTATCGCGGAATGGGGAAGCGGAAAGCCGATCCTCGCATTTTTAGGTGAGTTTGACGCACTTTCCAGCCTTCAGCAGGAGGCAGACTGCACAGAACGTCACCCGATCGAGGGAAAGACAAACGGACATGGCTGTGGTCATCACCTTCTCGGAACAGCGTCGGTAGCGGCTGTTGATGCGTTAAAAACTTATATGGAAGAGAATCACATGAGCGGAACGATCCGTTACTATGGCTGTCCGGCGGAGGAAAATGCGGGTGGAAAGGCATATCTGGTCCGGGATGGATATTTTGATGATTGTGATATCGCGATTACTTGGCATCCATACACAATGAATAAAGTTATGAAGGGCGGATTCCATCTGGCAAACTTCCGGGCATTCTTTACCTTCCACGGAATCTCATCCCATGCGGCGGGGGCGCCGGAGCTTGGACGTTCCGCGCTGGATGCCGTTGAGATCATGGATATCGGTGTGAACTATATGAGAGAGCACATGATCGATGCAGCGAGAGTTCACGGCGCGATCACAAACTCCGGCGGAACCGCTCCGAACGTGATCCCGGCTGAGGCACAGATCCTCTATGCGATCCGTGCACCAAAGGTAACACAGGTCAAGAAGCTTTATGAGCGGATGTGCGATATTGCAAAGGGCGCGGCTCTGATCACAGGCACGACCGTTGATATCAAGCAGGTTGCAGCATATTCCAACCTGATCAATAATGATACACTGGCGGATCTTGTTCAGGAGAATCTGGAGCATGTGGTTCCGATCGGCTATACGGAGGAAGAGCTTGCATATGCAAAGAAATTCCAGGGTGTGATCACAGAGCTGGATAAAGAAGGAATGAAGGATCAGGCGGCAGTGATCGGAGGAAAAGAGCATAAACAGGAGCTCTTAGAGCAGCCGATGTGGGATCTTATTGTCGATAAAAACAGTGCTTACGGCGGTGGCGGCTCCACGGACGTCGGAGATGTCAGCTGGGTCGTTCCGACAGCACAGGTCTATACCAGCTGTTACGCAGCAGGTACAGCGCTTCATTCCTGGCAGGCTGTTGCACAGGGAAAATCTTCGATTGCTCACAAAGGGATGTTGGCGGCAGCGAAGGTTATGGCGTATGTCGGCGCGGAACTTCTTCTGAATCCGGAATTAATTGAGAAGGCAAAGGCAGACTGGAAGGAAGAGCTCGACGGAGAGACATATCCGAATCCGCTTCCGGCAGATTTAAAACCATCGATCTGGTAATAGGATAGATCAGGCAGTCGGAATGAGAACCATCAAGGGCGATGGTTTTCAGAAGACTGCCTAAAAAAATAGGTATAACAAGCTTCTGCTTATGGAAGTGTTGCACATAGTGCCTGTTGATGGAAATGTGTGTGGCAGGAACAAGGATTACACAGGAAGGAGTGGACAGCATGGAAACAAAGAATCAAGATAGAATTTCTGAACTGGTGGAGAAACAGAAGGACACATATACATCTATGGCGGATGAGATCTGGGGATATGCGGAACCTCGTTTTCAGGAATATGAATCTTCGAGGGTACAACAGGAATACCTTGCGTCTCGCGGATTTTCAATCCGGGCTGACCTTGCCGGAGAGAAGACAGCGTTTATTGCCGAGTGGGGAAGCGGAAAGCCGGTCCTCGCATTTCTTGGTGAGTTTGACGCTCTTTCCAGTCTTCAGCAGGAAGCAGACTGCACGGAGCGTCGTCCGATCGCAGGAAAAACAGATGGACATGGCTGTGGCCACCATCTTCTCGGAACGGCCTCTGTGGCGGCTGTCGATGCACTAAAGTCCTATATGGAAGAAAAAGACCTGAAGGGAACGATCCGCTACTATGGCTGTCCGGCGGAGGAGAATGCGGGCGGAAAGGCATATCTGGTCCGGGACGGATATTTCAATGACTGTGATATCGCTATCACCTGGCATCCAAGCACGACGAACAAAACAATGGGAGACGATAAATTCCTTGCCAATTTCCGTGTGTTCTTTACCTTCCATGGAATCTCCTCCCATGCGGCGGGAGCGCCGGAGCTTGGACGTTCTGCGCTGGATGCAGTGGAGATCATGGACATTGGCGTGAATTATATGCGAGAGCATATGATCGACGCAGCGAGAGTTCATGGTGCGATCACAAACACCGGTGGAATTGCCCCGAATGTGATTCCAGCGGAGGCACAGGTACTCTATGCGATCCGCGCACCAAAGGTAACTCAGGTCAAAAAGCTTTATGAGCGGATGTGCGATATCGCGAAGGGCGCGGCGCTGATCACGGGAACGACTGTGGATATTCGTCAGGTTGCCGCTTATTCCAACGTGATCGGAAATGATGTTCTGGAAGAGGTCATGGACAAAAATCTTGACCATTTTATTCCGATCGGATATACGGAAGAGGAGCTGGCGTACGCGGGAAAATTCAAAGAGGTCGTTACGGAGTTAGACAAAGAGGGCTTAAAGGACATGATCGCTCATGTCGTTGAAAAGGACAAGCGGAAGGAAGTCCTGGATATGCCACTGTTGGATTTTAAACTGGACCGGAGCGAATCATATGGCGGTGGTGGCTCTACCGATGTCGGTGATGTGAGCTGGGTGGTTCCGACGGTGCAGACAAATGTGTGCTGCTATGCGGCAGGAACAGCACTTCATTCCTGGCAGGCTGTTGCTCAGGGAAAGGCAAGTATTGCCCATAAGGGCATGCTGACGGCGGCAAAAGTCATGGCATGCACAGGAGCGGATCTTCTGGAAAATCCGGAGCTCATCAAAAAGGCTCATAAGGACTGGTTGGAAGAACTGGACGGAGAGACGTATCCGAATCCGCTTCCACCAGAAGTAAAACCGGGGCTGTGGTAAAAACATAGTCATTTTTTAGATATTTTAGCGTTAGGGAAAAGCTCCAGGAGAATCAGATATGGATTCTCCGGGGGCTTTTTGCATATAGTACAAATTGAATATAATTTCAGTATATTATATCGTATTCGCAAAAATTATATATAATATTCGAATTAAGCATTAGACGATATAAGAATCGACATTGTATAATACGCTTAAATACTGAGGACGAAAATAATTATTTTACAACAAAATAGATAAATGCACAAGAAATGGATCGTGCCCAAATGAATGGGGAAAGAAGAAGGGAAAATTAGAACATGCAGGGTATGAGGCTTTGTTCATCGGAAGGAAATAAGCTTATTGAAAAAATTGATAAAGCCTTAGAAACATCCAGAATCATGAAGGATGTAGAGTGTTTCAGTCACCTGGACCGCTATACAGGTTCTGAGGATGGAGAGAAAGCGGCAGAACGAATCGCAAAACGAATGGAAGAACTGGGAATCCCGGTAGAGCGGGAAATTTATCAGGTATATAGAAGCCTTCCGGGAGAAGCATCCATACGGATCCAAGGGGATTCTTCGGAAGCAATCGTGCCTCTGACTCCGTATGTGTATAGTGGAACAGCGGAAAATCTGGAAGCTGAACTGGTTTTCGACCGGATCAGCGCAACCGGAGGCTGCAGCCAGAAGGAGCAGAGAGCGAGAATGGCAGAATTTGCCGGAAAGATCGTTCTGACATATGAGAACAGCTTTGCGTTTGCATGTGAGGCAAAACGTGCCGGAGTTTTGGGCGTGATCACAATCTGGCATGCGGATCTGGCACACCATGGAACGCTTGGAGGTGTATGGGGAACACCTGAGCCGGAGGATCTGGCTTGTCATTATCCGAGAATTCCGTTTGTGGAAATCACAAAAAGTGCAGGAAAGGAATTGCAGAAAAAACTGGAAGAAGGTCCACTGACGGCATGCCTTAACGTTGAAATGTGTCAGTCAATCGTTTCCAGTACCATGCCGGTAGCACGTATTCAGGGAAGATCGGATAAGTATGTGTTGGTTTCCGGTCATTATGATTCCTGGTATGAGGGGATAACGGATAATGGCGTTGCCAATGCTGCTATGATGGAGATTGCCAGGGTATTTCAAGAAAATCAGGAACATCTGGAGCGGTCTGTAGTGCTTGCCTGGTGGTCCGGTCATTCAGATGCCCGTTATTCCGGATCGACCTGGTATTATGATCACCATTGGGAAGATCTGAAAGAAAATTGTGTGGCCCACATTAATATGGATATTTGCGGCTGTAAAGGTTCGGATGTGGTTGGAATGCGGACATCTATGCTGGAGGGCGAAGCCTTTGACCGAGAGTTTTTAAGGGAGTTTAATGATAAAGAACCGGAGGCACCGACGCCGATGGTACGATTCGCAGATCAGACCTTCTGGGGAGCGGATATTCCGTTTGCTATGATGCCGCAGTTTATAAAACAGGATCATAAAATATTTTCCTGGTGGCATACGAAAGAGGATACCTTTGATAAGGTAGATCCGGAGGTGACACTGCGAGATACAAGAGTCATTGCAAAGTTGACCGCCATTTTCGCTAATTGTGAGAAGCTTCCTGCAGAGATGAGCGGGTTTGTCAGCTTTATGGAAAACGAGCTTCGTTCTATAGAACAGAAGCTTAGTGCGGAATTTGATCTTTCTCCGGTCTGGAGGGCGATCGGCAGCCTGAAGGAAGCGGTTGCAGATCTTGAAAACGCTATGGAGAATCAGAAACATACAGACGATGTCATCATGGAAATAGCGGGAGAATTGGCAAGGATCATGTACACGACATCCAGCCCATACCATCAGGATCCGGCGGTAAAGGGAACGGTGTTTGCCGGACTTGCTATGGCAGAGGGTCTGACAAGGGAAAATACAGAAGCAGATTATTATTTGGCAGTCCAGACAAGATTTGTGCGTCAGAGAAACCGGCTTACAGGACAGATGAACGTAGTTGCGGAGAATTGCCGGAAATGGATCTCTGGATGGGGGAAATAAAGTGAGAAGGAAAAAATTATGTAACAATATAATAACAAGGAGGACATGTGCATGAGAAAAAGGATGTATGGAAAACTGACGGCATTGGCATTGGCCGGGGCTATGGTATTGTCGGGCTGCGGACAGAGTGGGGGAAACTCCGGTACATCGACAGCGGATTCAAAGGCGGAGACATCAGCTTCATCCGGTGCGGAAACATCGTCAGAGAAAAAACCAGAGTCCATTGGACGGACAGACATTATTTCGGCGAATAGCAGCGATATCCGGTCTATGGATCCACAGGTGGGGGTGGATTCACCATCTGCAACGCTGAATTTCCATATTTATAATGGTTTGATCAAAATTGATGATAATCGTGAGCCTGTAGGGGATCTGGCAGAGAGTTTTGAGATTGTGGATGACACAAAGTACAAATTTAAACTGCGGAAAGGCGTAAAGTTTCACAATGGAGATGAACTGAAGGCCAGCGATGTGAAATTCAGTTTAGAGCGTGCCAAGACCATGCCAAAAGCAATGTCTAATGCATCAGCCATTGATCATGTTTCTGTTGACGGGGATTACGAGGTGACGATCCATCTTTCAAATCCGTGTCCAGCATTCCTGTATATCCTTAATGATACCAGTATGAAGATCTTATCAGAGAAGGCAGTAACAGAGGCTGGCGATACATATGGAGAAGCTCCGATCGGAACAGGTCCGTTTATGTTTAAAGAGTGGGTTCCGAATGACCACTGGACGTTGGTCCGGTTTGATGACTACTTTGATGGACCTGCTACAGCCACTTCGATTACAACCCGGATCATTCCGGAAGGAAGTGCTCGTACAATCGCACTGGAAACAGGGGAGATTGATGTGATCTTAGCCGTAGATCCGGTGGATGCTGTCAATATTGAGAACTGTAAAGATCTTGTTCTGGAAAGCTGGCCGGCACCTTCTGTAGAATTTATGGCTATGAACACAACTAAAAAAGGATTGGATGATGTCCGGGTACGTCAGGCGATCAATTATGCCACGAATCGTCAGGAATTCGTAGATACGATTGTAGAAGGTCGCGGCGAAGTAGCCACCTCCGTTGTTGCAAAGACTGTGCCTGGGTGGAATGAGGACGTAAAGCCATATCCTCAGGATCTGGAAAAAGCCAAAGAACTTCTTGCAGAAGCAGGATATGAAAATGGACTGGATCTTAAGATGTACGTATCCGGAGAAGTAAGAAGTCGTGCTGCACAGGTAGTTCAGGCTCAGTTAGCTCAGGTTGGCATTAATGTAGACATCAATGTGTATGAATGGGGAGCATTTCAGGATGCGATCAATGCCGGAGAACATGATCTCCTGATTCTTGGCTGGGTAAATACTACTTGTGATCCGGCATATAGTGTAACTCAGTTATTCCATTCAAGAAACTGTGGAATGAGCGGCAATCGTGCATATCTCAAAGATGATAAGGTAGATGAAATGATCGATGCTGCAGCGGTGGAAACAAATCAAGAAAAACGCCTCCAGATATATAAAGACCTTCAGGTTCGCTTAAATGAGCTCTGTCCGTGGGTACCTCTGTATTACAAATATAGCATGGTAGGAAGAAGATCAGACCTTAAGGGATTCAAATTTAACAAAAATACGTCCTTCCATTATTTGGGAGATTGCTATTACGAGAAGTAAAAAAAGACGGGGCTGTTACGCTTTGGCGTGATGGCCCCAAAGCTTTTTTGCGGCTTATGATATTGGTGTAAGGGAAAAGAAAAAAAATTTAAAAAATTTAAAAAGTGTTGACAAAGAAGAAAATATATAGTAGAATA
Source organism: Pilosibacter fragilis (assembly GCF_032490495.1). NCBI lineage: Bacteria > Bacillati > Bacillota > Clostridia > Eubacteriales > Clostridiaceae > Pilosibacter > Pilosibacter fragilis. The sequence continues at coordinate 11,024 of NZ_JAVYJB010000018.1, forward strand.
TTCTTCGTTGAGTGACAGACATCTGAAACTCAGAGAGCGTGCGTCAGTAGCTCAGCTGGATAGAGCATACGGCTACGGACCGTAGTGTCGGGAGTTCGAATCTTCTCTGGCGCGCTGATTAAGGCATCTGCAATTGCAGATGCCTTTTTTCGATTTCATGGGAACTTTTGATGGAACTTTCTGTGAAACTTGTGCAGTGAAAAAGGAAGAAGCTTCTGGAGGAAATCATGAAAAGAAGAACGGAACATTTTACATATGAGCTGCTCCGGTCCAGGCGCCGTTCCATGTCTTTGAAGGTGGAGCTTGACGGAACGATTACGGTGCGTGCTCCTTTCCGGACACCGCCGGAGACTGCGGATTGGTTTGTGGAGAGTCATCGGGATTGGATCGAGGTGAGGCTCCGTGCCGGAGAACAGATCCTTGCAGTGCGTCCGTCCTACACAGAAACGGAACGTCTTGAAGGAAAAAAACGAGCGGAAAACGTGTTAAAAGAACGATGCTGTTATTACGCAGGGCTCATGGGCGTTTCCTATGGATCGATCACGGTCCGGGAGCAAAAGACGCGCTGGGGGAGCTGCAGTGCAAAGGGAAACCTGAATTTTAATTGGAAGCTGGTTCTGATGCCGGAGGAGATTCTGGACTATGTTGTGGTCCATGAGCTTGCCCATCGGCTCCAGATGAACCATAGCACGGAATTCTGGGATGAAGTGGAGAAGATTCTGCCGGATTATCGAAAACGGCGGCAATGGCTGAAGGAAAATGGCCAGAAGTATTGAACGTGCCGGAATGAGGAAGTGCAAAGAGGGAGAGAAACGATGCAGAAAAAGAAAGAAATCTGGATGCTTCAGACAAAACGGGCAGATTTTAACGGGCTTGCGATGCGTCTGGGGGTGAGTCCGGTGGCTGTTCGGATCATGCGAAACCGAGGTCTTTTGGATGAACGTGAGATGAGAAAGTATCTTTACGGGACACTGGATGATCTTTATGATCCGCGACAGATGAAGGGAATGGAGACCGCTGCGGGGATCATTGAAAAGAAGTTGATAGAAGGGAAAAAAATCCGGATCATCGGCGACTACGATATTGATGGTGTTTGTTCAACATATATTCTTCTCAAGGGCTTTCACCGTGCTGCCGGAAATGGGCAGATTGATTATGAGATACCGGACCGGATCCGGGATGGCTACGGGATCAATGAATCCATCATCCGTCAGGCAGCAGAGGACGGGATCGATACACTTGTGACCTGTGATAATGGAATCGCGGCATTAAAGGAGATCAGCATCGCAAAGCAGCTTGGCATGACGGTTGTGGTGACCGATCATCATGAAGTACCGGTAGATGCTTATGGACAGATTCTGCCGCCGGCAGATGCAGTGGTTGATCCGAAGCAGGACGGGGAGACGTATCCGTACCATGAAATTTGCGGTGCGGTCGTAGCATGGAAGCTTATAAACGTGATCTATGAGGATCTTGGAATTCCGGAGCATGAGTGGATGGAGCTTCTGGAGTTTGCGGCCATTGCGACCGTGGGAGATGTCATGAAGCTGCAGGATGAAAACCGTCTGATCGTCAAATATGGACTGAAAAAGATCGGTTCGACGAAGAACACCGGTCTCAGAATGCTTGTAGAGAAAAATAATCTGGATATAAACAATCTGAGCGCATATCACATTGGTTTTGTGATCGGACCGTGCTTAAATGCAGGTGGACGGTTGAAAAGTGCGAAGGTTGCGCTCCGGATGTTGTTAGAACAGGATCCGGACCGGGTCAGTGGGCTGGCGGATGAATTAAAGGAACTCAATGATGTGAGAAAGGATATGACAGCAAAGGGAGAAACAGAGGCTATCGAACAGGTAGAACGGTTCTATATGTCGGATAAGGTGCTGGTGGTGTTCTTGCCGGAGTGCCATGAATCACTTGCCGGGATCATAGCCGGAAGACTCCGGGAGCATTTCCATAAGCCATCCTTTGTGCTGACGAGAGGCGAGCAGAGTGCGAAGGGATCCGGACGTTCCATAGAGGCATACCATATGTACCAGGGGCTTTGCGAGGTGTCGGATCTGCTGGTGAAATTTGGCGGTCATCCAATGGCAGCGGGACTTTCCATTGAGGAAAGTGATATTGATGAGTTCCGGAGAAGACTGAATGAAAATGCAAAGCTTACGGAAGATGATTTCGTTCCGCAGATCTGGATCGATGTTCCGATGCCGTTTGAGTATGTGAATGAAAAAATCGTGGATGAGCTCAAAGGTCTGGAACCATTCGGGCAGGGAAATGAAAAACCGTTGTTTGCCCAGAAAAGTCTGACGATTCGAAATGTACGTGTTCTTGGAAAAAATCGAAATGTCGTGAAAATGAATCTGGTGACGAACACTGGACATCCGTTCGATGGTCTGCTGTTTGCAGATGGAGATCGTTTTTTGGAAGAGCAGACAGGGCAGAATACGATCGACATGATCTATTATCCGGATGTAAATGAATATAATGGGACACGTACCTTGCAGGCGATCATAAAAAATTATAAATTTCGTTGATCGGTCAGTCGAAGAATGGGAATGCAGGCATGATTTCCTCTCCATCCTCATAAACTTGCTTTGAGCAAAAGAGGATGGAGAGAATTTTTTTATGGAAAAGCCGGGGGATTTTGAACGGTGCTCTGTTTTTGAGACAAAAATGCTGCTGGGATCGTCGGATGACGGGGGATTGAGTGGGAAGGAAGCGACAAAGCGGCTTCGGGAGTATGGGCGGAACGAGCTGGAGGAGAAAAGTCCTCCGTCTGTGGCAGAACGGATGCTTTCGCAATTGATGGATCCGCTGATCTATGTACTTTTGGCGGCAGGAGGAATTTCTGTATTTCTTGGAGAACGAGGAGATGCGGTGATCATTGCAGCAGTTGTGCTGCTCAATGCAACGGTTGGTGTGATTCAGGAGGGAAAGGCCCAGAAAGCGCTGGAGTCATTAAAAAAGCTGACAACAAGGAAGGCGCTTGTCCGGCGGGACGGAAAGCTTTTGGAGATGGACGCGGCGGAGCTGGTGCCGGGCGACAGGGTGCTTTTAAATGCCGGGCAGCAGGTACCGGCGGATCTCCGACTGATCCGTTCGGAAAATATGAAGGTACAGGAGGCATCACTTACCGGAGAGTCTGTACCGGTGGAAAAGGATGCGCAGTATGTGGCTTCGACCGGAACACCTCTCGGTGATCGAAAAAATATGGCATATATGTCAACCTTTGTGACTGCCGGACGCGGTGAAGGGATTGTTACAGATACCGGGATGCAAACTGAGATCGGACGAATCGCGAAAATGATCCATGAAACACCGGAAGAGATTACACCGCTTCAGAAACGGTTGGGAGAGTTGGGAACATTTCTTAGTATTCTGGCTGTGGGTCTCTGTACGATCCTTTTTCTGGCGGCAGTCTGGCAGAAGCGGGATGTTGGGGAGATGTTTCTGACAGCGATCTCTTTGGCTGTGGCAGCAGTTCCGGAAGGACTTCCGGCTGTGGTGACGATCGTCCTTGCGCTTTCTGTTTCGAGGATGGCGAAGGTACATACGATCGTGAGACGTCTTCCTTCTGTGGAAACTCTTGGAGCGGTTAATGTGGTTTGCTCGGACAAAACGGGGACATTGACAAAAAATCAGATGACGGTGCGGAATCTGGATGGGGACAGAGAGTGGCTTTTACGAACATTTTTACTCTGCAATGATGCAAGATGGGGAAAGCACGGAATCATCGGAGATCCTACAGAAGCAGCTTTTCTTTTATATGCGGATAAAAATGCAAGGAATGGGGAAAAACAGTCCGAACAGATCCGGGATGCGTGGAAAAGAATTGCGGAGCGTCCGTTTGACTCGGAGAGAAAGTGTATGACAACGGTGCATCAAAACGGAATGCGGACAGTTTCGTTCACGAAAGGTGCACCGGACATAATCCTTGAAAATTGCACCTCCTACCGAGACGAAATGGGAGTTCATCCGATGGGAGTATCGAAACGAACATGGTACATGAGGTGGGCAGAAAAAATGTCTGCGTCCGGTGGGCGTGTTCTTGGGGCGGCGGTAAAGGAGGGAAAGGATCTTTCCGAGAAGGGAATGACCTTTCTGGGAATGGCAGTGCTTGAGGACCCGGTCCGTCCGGAGGTTTCCGGAACAGTGGAAGAATTCCGCCATGCAGGTGTTACGACCGTCATGATTACAGGGGATCATAAGGATACGGCACTTGCGACCGCAAGAACGCTTAAGATCGCGGATTCTCCCTCTCAGTGCATGACAGGGTCAGAGTTGGATTGCCTGGGCGATGGGGAGCTTGCTGATAAGATTTTGGAGATCCGGGTATTTGCACGAGTTTCTCCGGATCATAAGGTACGGATCGTCCGGGCATTGAAAAAAAACGGCGGAATCGTGGCGATGACCGGGGATGGAGTTAATGATGCCCCATCTTTAAAAGCGGCGGATGTCGGGATCGCGATGGGAATGAGCGGAACGGATGTGGCAAAGCAGGCAGCAGATATAGTATTGACAGATGACAATTTTGCAACGATCCGGGAAGCTGTCCGGGAAGGAAGAGAGATCTATGCCAATATTAAAAAGACAGTCATTTTTCTTTTATCATCGAATTTTGGTGAGATCATGACCATGTTTTTTGCGATCCTTTTTTCCTTTCCGGCACCTCTTAAGGCAAGTCATATCCTGTGGATCAATTTGATCACGGATTCGTTGCCGGCTCTGGCCCTGGGGACAGATGTATGTGACGGGAGAGAACTGATGAAAGAAAAACCGAGAAAGCAAGGAGAGAGCCTGTTTGCGCATGGCGGCGGAGTCTGTACGTTGTTTTACGGTTTCCTGATCGCATTGATCAGTCTGACCGCGTTTCTGATCGTTCCTGCAAAGCTTCTTGTAAGCAGCGGACGGCAGCTGACCCCGGCAGCGGTGGCGGACGTCTTACAGTCTCCAAAGCTTCTTGCATGCTGCCAGACATACGCATTTACGGTTCTTGGATTGTCACAGCTTTTTCATGCGATCGGAATGCGTGATGTGGAAAAATCTGTATTTCGGATGGATCATGGAGGGAACCCTCTGATGATCGCTGCAGTATTCATTGGATTTGCTCTGCAGCTTATGGTGACGGAACAGCCGGCTCTGGTTGCGGCATTTCAGACGGTGCGTTTGAATGCCGGGGAATGGAAAACTTTGCTCGTGCTTGCGGCCATGCCGCTGTTCGCCCATGAGATGTTTATTTTCCTGACACATATATTCAACCCGTCTAAAACGGCGGAATGATAAAAAAACAGGCACAGAGATAAAAAAACGGTCTCCGGGTATTCCCAACAGAGAAAAAAATTGGTAAAATAATGGTGAAATCTGCGGAAAACGAATATCAGGAGGTCTTTCAATGAAAAAGATACTGAAAGAATTCCGTGAATTTGCCGTACAGGGCAATATGATCGACATGGCAGTCGGCATGATCATCGGTGCTGCATTTAAGGATCTTGTAAACTCCTTAGTCAGTGATATGGTGATGCCTGTGATCGGACGTTTCACGGGCAAGTTGGATTTCAGCAATATGTTTATTTCGCTGAACGGAGAACATTACGCGACTTTAGCTGAGGCACAGGCAGCGGCAGCTCCGACCGTAAACTACGGTCTGTTTATCACAGAGATCATCAACTTTGTTATTATGGCGTTTGTGATCTTTATGGTGGTAAAACAACTGAACCGGGCTAAAAAAATATTCGATAAACCGGCGGCTCCGGCAGCAGCTACGGAAAAAGAATGCCCGTACTGCAAAACGAAAATCAATATTCATGCGACACGCTGTCCGCATTGTACATCGGTTCTGGAAGATCAGTAGTCTTTTTCAGACGGTAACAGGCAGATGAGCCAGACATTCCCGGCGGATAAGGAGAAATTTCTGCCGGGAATTTTGGTTTAAAAGAAAATAAGCGACCGCGGGGACATCTGAATGTGACGGGCCGCATTCAGTTGGAGATCAGGAAGGAACAATCATGAAGAAGAATATCCGCATTACTCTGGAATACGACGGAAGCCGGTATGATGGGTGGCAGAAACAGGGAAATACCGACAATACGATTCAGGGAAAACTGGAAAATGTGCTTTTCAGAATGGCTGGAGAAGAGATAGAGGTCCATGGATCCGGAAGAACGGATGCGGGGGTCCATGCGAGAGGTCAGGTAGCTAATTTCCATATTAATGCGGAAATCTGTCCGGACGGAGAGTCAGCACGGGAATATCTGAACCGGTATCTTCCGGATGATATCAGGGTCCTCTCTGCGAAGATCGTGCCGGAACGGTTTCACAGCCGCCTGTCTGCCACATCAAAGACATATGGATATTATGTGGAGACCGGGGATAAGAAAAACGTATTCGAACGAAAATATGTCTATGGCTGCGGGAAGAAGCTGGATGTGAAAGCGATGAGACAGGCGGCGGAATTTCTTATCGGCGAACATGACTTCAAAAGCTTCTGCGCGAACCGCAGAATGAAAAAAAGCACGGTGCGCCGGATCGATGAGATCCGGATCGTGGAACATGGAACGAAGCTCGAATTCCTGTATACAGGAAACGGCTTTCTCTATAACATGGTGCGGATCTTAACGGGAACGCTTTTGGAGGTCGGCAGTGGAATGCGGAGACCGGAGAAAATGAAAGAGATCATTGCGGCGAAAAACCGTGATATGGCGGGAAGAACAGCTCCGCCCGAGGGATTATTCCTTCTCCACGTGGGTTATGAGGGCGAAAGGGAAACGGTATGATGAATCAGAACGAAGAATATGAGGATATGCCAGTTGAGGAAAAGAAAAAGAAGCAGGAGTTACGGGAAGCCGGGATGGACGTAAACGGTGAATTCTCCATGGACTCCCTGAAAAAGTGGTTCAGACGGGCCGGAGGAGCTCTGTCAATCTGCGCGGCAGCAGTATGCCTGATGGCGGTGCTGATGATGGGGAAGAACCGGAAGGAGTCACTGATCATGGAAGTAAATTCGGATATTATGATGGAATTTACCATGAACCGGCGGGGATCCGTGTTATCTGCAAAGGGAATGATAGCCAGATCAAATGAGGCAGTCTCCATGACCGTGTTTGAGGGGAAAAGCCTTGGAATCGCAGTGGGGAAGATCTTTGACAGGCTTGCGGATAACAACAGTCTCGGAGAGGATGGGGGAATCCTGATCTCCGTCCGGAAGTCCGGCGCGGAAGTAAAAGCGTCACCGGAAAAGATCGTAAAAGAGCTGCAAAAGCAGACGGAATCCGAACTTCAGAAAAAGGAGTCCAGGGCGACGGTCTATGTGTTTGAGTCAGAAGAGGACACAAAAACCCGGGAGATTGCGGAAAAATATGGGATCACGGTGACGAAGGCAGAATTTTTAAAGCATCTTTTTTCGGAAAATCCGGGGATCACGATAGGAAAGCAGGAAGAACTTGCCGGGTATTCCTCAAAACGCCTGATCCGGGAGATCAATGAGCAGGAATATCAGATATCCTTAAAACCGGTGGTCGTAAAGACAACTTTCGAAAAAGCAAGCGAAGAGACCACGGAGGAGACAGCAGCTTTAGAGACAACAGAAGCTGTGTCAGAACAGAAATCTGCGGCTTTGGATACGGGTGACGAGAGAGAATCCACGAAAAATGACGGACTTTCCGAGATGCAGAGACGGAGAAAAGCTCTGGAGGCCGGGGAGAGCGTGGACTGGGTGGATCAGGAGACGAACAGGGAGCTGGGCGATCCGGATGAGAAAGACCGGCATTCGTCGAATTCCCGGACCTCTCCGACAGAGACTGTGCCGCAGAAAACTGCGGAGCCGAAAACTACGGAGCCGAAAACTGAGGAACCGAAAACTGAGGAACCGAAAACTGAGGAACCGGGAACTACAGCATCGGAAACCGTGCCGCCGGAAACTGCACCGCCGACAGCCCCGGAGACAACAGCAGCGGTTACAGAGACTACCGCCGCGTCCGGAATGCTGACGCCGGAGACGAAAACACCGGCGTATTTAAGGGGACCGGGATTTGAAGATCCGGATAATCCGAAAAATCAGAATTAAAAAAGTAAAAAAATTGAAAAAAACAGTTGACGGATCAGAGTCGTTGCGTTATAATACAACCTGTTGATGCATTGGGCTATCGCCAAATGGTAAGGCAACGGACTCTGACTCCGTCATTTTCAAGGTTCGAATCCTTGTAGCCCAGTTTAAAAACTAAATATTGTCCAAGTGTTTCAGACACATATTATTGGGCTATCGCCAAATGGTAAGGCAACGGACTCTGACTCCGTCATTTTCAAGGTTCGAATCCTTGTAGCCCAGCTAACGAAAGGCTGTTAATCTTTGTGAATGCAAGGCTTAATGGTCTTTTTTTCTTGCGCTTGGCAGGCATTTGTGTTAAGGTAGTGGTGCGAAAGGACGGTTTGCATTGACAGACATCTGAGCATTGAAGGCCCGTGTTTATGAGCGGGAAGTTCGAGACAGATTGAGACAACAACATGAGGTTAGACTATGTACGAATTAAACAGCCGGGTCCGGTACAGCGAGACGGATATTGACGCGAAGCTGTCCCTGACCGGAATTATGAATTATATGCAGGACTGCTCGACGATGCAGTCGGAGGATGCCGGCGTCGGGATCGGATATCTTGGACGGGAAAAGAAGGCGTGGCTTTTATCCTCCTGGCAGATCGTGATCGGACGCCGTCCGGTCCTCGGGGAACGGATCAAGGTTCTGACATGGCCCTATGCAGTCAAGGGACTTTACGCGCTGAGAAATTTCGCAATCCTCGATGAAAAAGGAGAATATCTGGTAAAAGCCAATTCCTACTGGTTCCTGATGAATACGGAGACTGGCCGGCCTATGAGGATTACGGATGCGGATACTGATCCGTACGGCGAATTTAATCCGAAGATCGAGATGGAGGACGCGGGACGAAAGATCGCCGTGCCGAAGGAGATGGAAGAGACTGGACGTCTGGTGGTCATGAAACATCTTCTGGATACAAATCTCCATGTAAATAACGCCCAGTATGTGGATATCGCGAGAGAGCTTGTCCCTTCGGGAACCGAGATCGGCGAGATCAGGGCAGAGTACCGGAAGGCGGCGGTGCTCGGGGACGAGATCGTTGTCAAGCGCGCAAGAGAGGGGATGTCGCATCTCGTATCTCTTTGCAATGCAAATGGTGATGTGTTCGCGAATGTTGAGTTAAAAGAGAGGACGCAGCCGCAAAAGTATCCGGCTGCGGGAGGACGAAAGACATGATGGAAATTGGAAAAATTCAGAAACTAAAGGTGATCAAGGAGAAAGACTTCGGAATTTACCTTTCTGACGGGGACAAGGCGGACGCCCAGGGTGTTCTTCTCCCCAAAAAACAGGTGCCGGAAGGAACAAAGATCGGTGATGAGCTGGAGGTATTCCTCTACAAGGACTCTGAGGACCGCCTGATCGCCACCACATCAAAACCGAAGGTGACTCTCGGTGAGACGGCTGTCCTTGAGGTCAAGGAAGTTTCCAAGATCGGTGCGTTTCTCGATATGGGACTGGAAAAGGACCTTCTTCTCCCGTTTAAGGAGCAGACCCATCAGGTGCGTAAAGGTGAGAAGTGCCTTGTGGCTCTTTACGTCGATAAGAGCAAGCGCCTTGCCGCAACTATGAAGGCATACCAGTATTTGAGAAGCGACTCCCCGTATCACACCGGTGACGAGGCGGACGGCTTCGTATTTGAGATCAATCCGGATATCGGTGCCTTTGTTGCAGTCGATGGCATCTATCACGGCCTGATTCCGAAAAAGGAACTCTTTTCCGGATACCGGGTGGGCGATGAGGTCAGCGTCCGTGTGACGAGAGTCCGTGGGGATGGAAAGCTTGACCTCACAACACGCGACAAGGCAGGCAGCCAGATCTTTTCTGACTCCGATCTTGTCATGAAGGTCATCGAAGAGTTTGACGGAGTTTTACCGTTCAACGATAAGGCATCACCGGAAGTTATCGCGAGAGAATTTAAACTCAGTAAGAATGCGTTCAAGCGCGCGGTAGGTCACTTATTAAAAGAAGGAAAGATCGAGATCACGGAGAAGAGCATCCGAAAAATCGATAAATAAGGAAAATATGGAGGACAATCACATGAAGAAAGTAATCAGCACAACAAAAGCACCGGCAGCAATCGGACCGTATTCTCAGGCAATTGAGGCAAACGGCTTCGTATTCGCGTCAGGACAGATCCCGGTAGATCCGGAGACAGGTGTGATCCCGGAGGGAATCGAAGCACAGGCGGAGCAGGTTATGAAGAACATGAAGAATCTTCTTGAGGCAGCAGGAACATCCATCGACCAGGTCGTAAAGACAAGTGTATTTATCAAAAATATGGATGATTTCGCAACTATCAACGGCATCTACGCGAAATATTTCGAAAAAGACTGCCCGGCACGTTCCTGCGTGGAGATTGCAAGACTTCCGAAGGATGTTCTGCTTGAGATGGAGGCAATTGCTGTAAAATAAGCGGGGCTGGAATGGATTTGTGTGTGACTGTGAATGGAATTAGCAGTTATGAAATTTTTGGAACCTAAGCGGCGGCTGTCAGAAAAGGACAGCCGCCACTTTTTGGCAATTTTGATAATGATTTAACTATCTTCCTGCCTGTTTTTATGAAAAAAGAGTATATTTGTCAAAAACTTAAATTCACTATATGGAATATGCATGGAAAAAACGGAATTTTTTTGTGGAATAACCATATGGAAAAACAAGTGTTATTTGTGTATGATGAATACAACCGATATAAAAATAGGTTAAGTCTGCAATTTTCCAGTTAACCATGAAGAATACAGATCAGGAGGAAGTCAATGTCCGGTTTAACGTTAAAGAATATCAACAAGACATTCCCGGGTGACCAGCAGGCAATCCGGGATTTCAATCTGGAAGTGAAGGACAGGGAATTTTTGATCCTGGTGGGACCGACGGCATGCGGAAAATCGACGCTGCTTCGGATGATCGGCGGCCTGGAGGAGATTACCTCCGGCAGTCTGATGATCGATGGAATGGATATGACGGATGCGGACCCGAAAGAGAGAAACGTCGCAATGCTTTTCAAGAACAGCGTGCTCTATCCTGGAATGAGTGTGGAGGACAACCTTACATTCTCCCTCAGAATGGCAAAGATGCCGGCTGCAGAGATCGCGAAAAGAGTGGATGAGACTGTGGGGATCCTGAAAATCGATGGAATCCTTGAAAAAATGCCGGAGGAACTTTCGGCAGCGGATACATACCGTGTTCTTCTCGGACGCGCCCTGATGCGCCGCCCGGGGATCCTGCTCTTGGACCGCACCATCGCGGAGGCAGACCCGGATGTCCAGGAACTGATGAGAAAAGAGTTCGCAAATATCAACCGTGAGCTTGGAATTACCGTGATCTACGCGACGGACAACCAGAAGACCGCTATGGCATTAGGAACGAGAATGATCGTCATGAACGAGGGCGAGATCTGCCAGGAAGACTCCGCGCAGAATATCTATGACCATCCGGAGAGTCTGTTTGTGGCAGGATTCTTCGGAACACCGAGAATGGATCTTTCCATTGCCAAGGTGTTGGAGGAGAACGGAAATATTATTCTGAAGTTTGCGTCAGGAAAGATCCGGCTTTCCGGAGAAAAGGCTGAACTTTTAAAAAAACTCGGCTATGTCGGAAAAGAAGTCTTCACAGGCGTACGACCGGAAAAGATCGTTCCGGCGGAAGATGGAAAGGGTGAGATCACCGGAGACATTCTTGGCAGCGAGGAGATTGAGGATGCCACATACATCCGTTTCCATGTTGGAGAAAACGAATTTCTTGCAAAAGCATCCGACGGTGAAAAGCCGTCCGAAAAGAAAATGTCCTTTGCGGTCTCCGGAGATGATGTGTACCTTTTCGACAAAGAAACAGAAAAAATTATTGTAACTGTTCAGTAGGTCTGCGCACTTGCTGCGCTGACCGTAAGAAAACATAGGCTGGAAGGCAAAAATCCCATCAGCGAAGCTGATCTGGAATGGATTTTTGCACGTAACTATGAAGGTACTGAATAGTTACAAATTATTAAAGAATAACCATAACTGTTCAGTAGGTCTGCGCACTTGTTGCGCTGACTGTAAGGAAACATATGAAGGTACTGAATAGTTACGAATAACCAAAATATCAGGCAGACCGGTTCCAGATGGGAAATCCGGTCTGCCTTTTTCCATGTTTTTTAGTAAAAAATACAAAAAAAAATCTTTTCTTTTTTGTGATTTTGCATTAGAATAAATGTGGATATGTCCATACTGCGAAAAGGAGAGGGCGCTATGATTTCAAATCAGATTTTACAGTCGAATATCGAAGGACTGAAAGAGATTACAAGAATTGACCTGTGCGTCTGTGATGTGGAGGGAAAGGTCCTGGCTTCCACATTCGAGCATGCGGAAGAGTATGAAAGTTCCATACTTGCGTTTGTGGATTCTCCGGCGGACAGCCAGGTGATTTCCGGTTATCAGTTCTTTAAAGTATTTGATGAACATCAGCTTGAGTACATCCTGCTTGCAAAAGGCGGCAGCGATGACGTGTATATGGTAGGCAAACTGGCAGCATTCCAGATCCAGAATCTTCTGGTGGCCTACAAAGAAAGATTCGATAAAGATAATTTCATCAAGAACCTGCTTCTTGATAATCTTCTGCTCGTTGATATCTACAACCGGGCGAAGAAACTTCATATCGAGACAAATGTAAAACGTGTCGTATTCCTGATCGAGACAAAGAATGAGAAAGATACGAATGCCCTGGAGACCATGCGCAGCCTGTTCTCCACAAAGACAAAAGACTTTATCACCGCAGTCGACGAGAAGAATATCATTCTTGTCCGTGAGGTGAAACCGGGTGAGACCTATGAAGATCTCGAGAAGACAGCAAATACGATTTTAGATATGCTGAACACAGAGGCGATGTCCAAAGTGCGCATCGCGTTCGGTACCATCGTTGGCGAGATCAAGGATGTTTCCCGTTCCTACAAGGAAGCAAAGATGGCTCTCGATGTCGGAAAGATCTTCTACAGCAGCAAGAACGTTGTAGCGTACTCCAACCTCGGTATTGGCCGTCTGATCTATCAGCTTCCGCTTCCACTCTGCCGGATGTTTATCAAAGAAATTTTTGATGGAAAGAACCCGGATGAGTTCGACGAGGAAACACTCACAACGATCAACAAATTCTTTGAGAACAGCCTGAATGTCTCCGAGACATCAAGACAGCTCTACATCCATAGAAATACGCTTGTTTATCGTCTGGATAAGCTCCAGAAGAGCACCGGACTGGATCTGCGAGTATTTGAGGATGCGATCACCTTCAAAATTGCCCTGATGGTTGTAAAGTACATGAAGTACATGGAGAATCTGGACTACTAAATTATGATAGAAATTTCAAAACTGACAAAGACCTATGACAGGGGTACGAAAGCCCTGAAGGACGTGAACATCACCATCGATGACGGGGAATTTGTCTTCATAACCGGCCGGAGCGGTTCCGGAAAATCTACACTGATCAAGATCCTCTTGAAGGAAGTGGAGCCGACCTCCGGTCGTGTTGTCGTTAATGACATGGACCTCAGAAAGATGCCGCGAAGATATGTTCCGAAGTATCGCCGACGTCTCGGTGTCGTATTCCAGGATTTCCGTCTTTTAAAGGACAAGACGGTCTATGAGAATGTGGCATTTGCCCAGCGGGTGATCGGGGAGTCCAGCCGGACGATCCGGGAATCGGTTCCGCAGATGTTAAAGATGGTAGGCCTTTCTTCCAAGTATAAGTTTTTCCCGCATCAGCTCTCCGGCGGAGAACAGCAGCGCGTGGCGATTGCCCGGGCACTGATCAATCGCCCGGAGATCCTGCTTGCCGATGAGCCCACAGGAAACCTGGATCCCCACAATGCGATGGAGATCATGGGACTCCTGGAGAAGATCAACCGGCGTGGAACAACGGTGATCGTTGTCACACACAGCCATGAGATCGTGGACCTGATGAAGAAACGCGTCATCACGATCGACCGCGGAATGGTGGTCTGTGATGAGGAGGAAAGTGGGTACCGTTATGAGGATTAGTACATTCTGGTTCTGCATGAAGCAGGGACTGGTAAATATATGCAGAAATATCTGGTTTTCCCTTGCGTCGACCGCGATCATTTCTGCATGTATTTTTTTATTCTGCGTATTTTTCTCCGTGATCACCAACATCGAATATATGGTCCGCACGGCGGAGACCACAATGGGAATCACGGTATTTTTTGATGAGAACCTGACGGAGGACGAGATCAAAGACATCGGCGCGAAGATCGAGTCGGACAAGTCGGGAATGATAAAAGAGATAAAATTCGTCTCCGCTGAGGAGGCGTGGGACGGCTTTAAGACAGAGTATTTCGGTGAGGATGAAGCCTTAGCGGAAGGTTTTGCGGATGACAACCCGCTTGCAGGCTCCTCTTCCTACGAGATCCGCCTGAACAATATTACGGATCAGGATGGAATGGTGGCATACCTGGAAAGTATTGATGGTGTGCGGAAAGTAAACTATTCCAACAGTGCGGCTACGGGACTTGCAAGCTTCAATAAGATCCTGGGCCTGCTGTTCGGCGTCCTGATCGCCATGCTGTTGGCTGTTGCGGTATTCCTGATCAGCAATACGATCTCCGTTGCGGCTGAATTCCGGAAGAACGAGAACAGGATCATGCGTCTTATCGGAGCGACGAACTTTATGATCCGGGCCCCATTTGTGGTAGAAGGAACGATCCTGGGGCTTGTCGGAGCGGCGATCCCGCTGGGGGTCATGCTTTTTGTCTACCGACAGACGGTGGAGTATGTGATGAACCGGTTTGAACTTCTCTCCGGAATCATCCAGTTCCTGCCGCTTGGAACCTTCTATCCGATGATGGCGGCGATCGCCCTGGCGCTGGGCGGCGGACTTGGATTTTTTGTAAGCTTCTTTACGATCCGCAAAGAGCTGCGCGTGTAGGAGGGGACAGCATATGAGAAAATCAGGAAGATTTCTGGCTGCGGTCCTGTCCTTTGCCCTGGTTCTTGCGACACCGCTTTCTGCCCAGGCGACAAAGAGCGGATTGAGTGACGCGAAGAGCAAAAAGACGGCGCTGGAGGCGGAAAAAAAGAAGACGGAACAGGAGCTAAAGAACCTGGAAGACCTTAAAAGCGATACGACGGCCTATGTCAAAAAGCTGGATTCCAGCCTGGAGTCCATCGGAAATGAGCTTTCAAAGCTTGGCGATGACATAGACGCGAAGGAAAAACAGATCGATACGACGAAACAGGAATTATCCGAGGCGAAGGAGACAGAGAAAAGCCAGTATGAATCCATGAAGCTGCGGATAAAATATATGTATGAGAAGGGCGACAGCACCTATGTGGACCTACTCATGGAGTCCGGCTCCCTCTCGGAGCTCTTGAGCAAGGCGGAGTACATCACAAAGATCTCGTCCTACGACCGGCAGAAGCTCGATGAATATGCCGCTACGAAGGAGAAAATCGCGGAGAAGGAAAAGAGTTTAGAGAGTGAACATGCCGAGCTCCTGATGCTTCAGGACGAGACGGAGGCAAAACAGGCGTCCGTGGAGAAGCTTCTGGCTGCAAAACAGACGGAGCTTCAGAACTACGAGACGAAGATCGCCTCCGCGGAGGGACAGATCTCCGAGTACGCGAAGTCCATCGCGGCCCAGGAGAACCAGATCAAGTCCATCGAGGCAGAGATCAAGCGGAAGGAAGAGGAAGCGAGAAAGAAAGCCGAGGAAGAAAAGAAAAAGGCCGCAGCGGCAAACAAGGCGGCACAGACGTATAAAACCGTGAGTCTTGGGGACATTAGCTTTACATGGCCGTGTCCTGCCAGCGGGCGGATTACTTCCGGCTTTGGAGGGCGAAAATCCCCGACGAAGGGCGCGTCCTCGAACCATCAGGGAATTGATATCAGCGCGCCGACGGGAACATCGATCGTGGCTGCTGCTGCGGGTGAGGTCGTGATCGCGACTTACAGTTCTTCTGCAGGAAATTATGTGATGATAAGCCATGGCGGCGGCGTGTATACAGTTTATATGCATGCATCGAGCCTGCTTGTATCACAGGGGCAGAGTGTGAAAAAGGGACAGACCATCGCGAAGGTCGGTTCGACGGGATACTCCACCGGGTCCCATCTCCACTTCGGAGTCCGGGTGAACGGGTCCTATGTGAATCCGACGAAATATGTGAGCCCGTAGGGACTGACAGGCAGAAAAGAGAGCCTGCGGTGCTGAATGCAGGGAAATATGACCTGTAGACTTTTTACATAAAGATCCTGGCACAGTTTTTATCGGATGAGATCTGGCTGCCCTGGGATGAAGGAGAAAAGACATTGGAAGAGAAAGAGACAAAAAATAAATTTTGGAAAGGCGTCCTTGTCGGAGTCCTTGTGACAGCATTCTCCGGACTTGCAGTCGTAGGTGTTGCAACGGGGATCTGGACCGTAGGAAGGCGTGCATCTGAGAGCCAGAGCACACAGACCGCGGAGACATCCGGCACTCAGCTGGATATGAACAAGATCACGCCGAAGCTTCAGTATATGGAGGCACTGATCGATAAGTACTTCCTGTTCGATGAGAACATGACGGAGGAAGAACAGGCAAAGAACGGAACGGCGGAAGACTGGATCTACCGCGGTTACATGTCCTCGTTGAACGATCCGTATTCCGTATATTACGATAAGGACGAGTACACAAGCCTGAATGAGGAGACTTCCGGAACTTACTGCGGAATTGGTGTACAAGTGAGCCAGAATGTATACACAGGAATCATCACAGCGGTCAAGGTGTTCAAGAACTCCCCGGCCCAGGAAGCCGGAATGCTGCCGGGAGATATCCTCTATAAAGTGGAAGATATCGAGGCTACCGGAGAGGATCTGTCTCTTCTCGTCAGTGACCACATCCGAGGTGAGGAGGGGACGAAGGTTCATCTGACTGTGTACCGCCAGTCCACGGATGAGTATGTAGAGATGGACGTGGAGCGCCGTATGGTGGAGAACCCAACAGTAGAGTATGAACTGCTGGATAATCATGCCGGCTACATTTCACTTTCTTCCTTTGAGGAGGTAAGCTCTGAACAGTTTAAGAGCGCTGTGGATGATCTGGCATCCAAGGGAATGGACAAGCTGATCATCGATCTTCGAAACAACGGCGGCGGCGTTGTTCAGGCGGCGAAGGATATTGCGGACTACCTGCTTCCGGATGGAAAGACCATTGTAAGCTTCAAGGGAAAAGGAATCGATGACAGCGTCTATACTTCCGATGACGGACATGAGGTAGATGTCCCGATCATTCTTCTTGTAAACGGTGAAAGCGCCAGTGCGTCCGAGGTTCTGACAGGTGCCTTAAAGGACAATGCCTGGGCAACGATTGTAGGCGAGAAGACCTTCGGAAAAGGAATCGCTCAGGGCATCTTCAACCTGCCGGACGGCAGCGGTCTGAAGCTCACAACGGCATACTACTACACCCCGTCAGGCGAGTGCATCCACAAACTTGGCATTGAGCCGGATGTGACCGTAGCTCTCGACGAAGACTTAAAGTCAAAGATCGAGATCCCGAAGGATGAGGACAACCAGCTTCAGACAGCTCTGGAGGTCTTCGATGAAGGCGTGGATGCCGTAAATGAAAAGATCTCCGCAGAGAACGGGGAGACAGCGACCGCGGACGATGATTTTGAGGCGAAGGTGAAGGAGAATCTGGAGATCGAGAAAGAAGCAGGGGCTGCGCAGTAGAATCTGCCCGGCAGATAAATTTGCGTTTCTACTATATTATATATAGAAGAAACAGTGCATTATACAGCTCATCAAAGAGGAAAAAGACACTTGAAAATTAATATGAAGTGTACTTTTTCCTCTTTTTCGTTTCAATCTGTGCATGGAAAACCATGATTTGAACATGCTCCTGCCGGTTATCCACAAATTGAAAAAACCCTTGAAAAATAAGCAAAAAAAGCTTGATTTTTCGATTTCGATGTGTTATTCTTATCTGGCTGTGACATGATAGCGTTGAAACGAGAGGTTGCTGCCTGAGAATGGCAGGTGTTCCGTGGAGCGAATGTCAAGTTAGGAAACTGGCGACAAGTCACTGTACCAAATTAACAGCTGCTCAGGGTAAGGGGCAGTAACAACGTGTGAATCGGCATGATACACACGAGACCGTGTACAGTCACCGCTTGTCGTACTTCGATTAAAAGTGCGAAAAGGAGGCGACTTTTTTTATGGCAAGTCAGGTTATGAGAATCACATTAAAGGCTTACGACCATCAGCTGATCGACCAGTCCGCTGGAAAGATCATCGAGACAGTAAAGAAAACAGGAGCACAGGTGAGTGGTCCGGTTCCGCTGCCGACAAAGAAAGAGGTTGTAACAATCTTAAGAGCTGTTCATAAGTACAAAGATTCCAGAGAGCAGTTCGAGCAGAGAACTCATAAGAGACTCATCGATATCGCAAGCCCGAGCCAGAAGACAGTAGATGCACTGTCCAGACTGGAAATGCCGGCTGGTGTTTATATCGACATCAAAATGAAAAATAAATAATTGAAAAATATTTACTTTTCATGCTACTGAAATGTAGCCACTAAAATTAGAAATCCTGAATGGTTCTGATATAAAAGCAACACTACTCATCCTGAAAGGGAATCAACATCATTACAATATGTAATGTCATAGTGTTCCACCTATGTTGGGCTGCTCTAGGATGAACGCACAGTAAATTCTGTTTTGCGTTCCGCTGTAGATTAGTAACAGGAGGTAAAAACAATGAAGAAAGCGATTTTAGCTACAAAAGTCGGAATGACTCAGATCTTCAACGATGAAGGCGTTCTTGTTCCGGTAACTGTTCTTCAGGCTGGTCCGTGTGTAGTAACACAGGTTAAGACAGAGGAGAACGATGGATACAAAGCTGTACAGGTTGGCTTTGTAGATAAGAGAGAGAAACTTGTAAACAAGCCGGTAAAGGGTCACTTCGACAAGGCTGGCGTATCTTACAAGAGATTCGTTAGAGAGTTCCGTTTTGAGAATTCTGAAGAGTATAACGTAAAAGACGAAATCAAAGCTGATATCTTCGCTACTGGCGATAAGGTTGATGCAACTGCTATCTCCAAAGGTAAAGGTTTCCAGGGCGCTATTAAGAGACTTGGACAGAGCAGAGGACCGATGGCTCATGGTTCTAAATTCCATCGTCATCAGGGTTCCAATGGTTCCGCAACAACTCCGGGCCGCGTATTCAAGGGCAAAGGCATGCCGGGTCAGATGGGTAACAAGAAGATTACCACTCAGAACCTCGAGATTGTCAAGGTTGACGTTGAGAACAACCTGATCCTTGTTAAAGGCGCTGTACCGGGACCGAAGAAGTCCTTAGTAACATTAAAGGAAACAGTAAAGGCTAACAAATAAGCTTTTACAGGAAAGGAGGAAACAGAAATGGCAAACGTATCCGTATACAATATGGAAGGTAAAGAAGTTGGCACAATCGAGCTGAACGACGCTGTATTCGGCGTTGAAGTGAACGAGCATCTCGTACACATGGCTGTTGTTGCACAGCTTGCAAATAAACGTCAGGGAACACAGAAAGCAAAAACACGTTCTGAGGTTTCCGGTGGCGGCAGAAAACCGTGGAGACAGAAAGGAACAGGTCACGCTAGACAGGGTTCCACAAGATCTCCGCAGTGGACAGGCGGCGGAATGGTATTCGCTCCGACTCCGAGAGATTACACAATCACTCTTAACAAGAAAGAGAAGAGAGCTGCTCTCAAGTCCGCTCTTACAAGCAGAGTAAACGAGAACAAGTTCGTAGTTGTTGACGAGTTAAAGTTCGACGAAGTTAAGACAAAGAACTTCAAGGCTGTTATGAACAACCTCAAAGTTTCCAAGGCTCTCGTAGTTCTTGCTGACAACGATCAGAACACAGTTCTTTCCGCAAGAAATATCCCGGAAGTTAAGACTTCCCTTGTTAATACAATCAATGTATTCGACATTCTGAAATACAACACTGTAGTAGCTACTAAGGCTGCTGTAGCATCTATCGAGGAGGTATACGCATAATGGCAAACGTACAGTACTACGACGTAATCCTCAAACCGGTTGTAACTGAGAAGAGCATGAACGCTATGAGCGAGAAGAAATACACATTCCTCGTACATCCGGAAGCAAACAAGACCATGATCAAAGAAGCTGTTGAGAAAATGTTCCCAGGAACAAAGGTTGACAGCGTAAACACAATGAACGCTGACGGTAAGAACCGCAGACGTGGCATGGTAGTAGGCAAGACTGCTAAGACTAAGAAAGCAATCGTTAAGCTTACAGCAGACAGCAAAGATATCGAAATCTTCCAGGGTCTGTAATTTTTGAAACTATGCGGCAACCAAAGCCGCGATACGAAAAATAGAAACGCCAGAAGGCGTTGAAAGGAGTCAGAAATGGGAATCAAAACCTATAACCCATATACACCTTCCAGAAGAAATATGACAGGTTCTGATTTCTCCGAGATCACAAAGACAACTCCGGAGAAGTCCTTAGTAGTTTCTTTAAAGAAGAACGCTGGTCGTAATAACCAGGGTAAGATCACCGTTAGACATCAGGGCGGTGGAAACAGACAGAAATACAGAATCGTTGACTTCAAGAGAAATTCCAAAGACGGAATTCAGGCAACTGTAATCGGTATCGAGTACGATCCGAACAGAAGCGCTAACATCGCTTTAATCTGCTACGCAGATGGTGAGAAGTCCTATATCCTTGCACCGCAGGGCCTTACAAACGGCATGAAGGTTATGAGCGGCGAGCACGCAGAGGCTAAGGTCGGCAACTGCTTACCGTTATCCTTAATTCCGGTTGGTGCACAGGTTCACAATATCGAGCTTTTCCCGGGCAAGGGCGGCCAGATGGTTCGTTCTGCAGGAAACGCTGCACAGTTAATGGCTAAAGAAGGAAAATACGCTACACTTCGTTTACCGTCCGGCGAGATGAGAATGGTTCCGATCGAGTGCCGCGCAACAATCGGTGTTGTAGGCAACGGCGACCACAACCTTGTTAAGATTGGTAAAGCAGGTAGAAAACGTCACATGGGTATCCGCCCGACAGTCCGTGGTTCCGTTATGAACCCGAATGACCATCCGCATGGTGGTGGTGAAGGTAAGACTGGTATCGGCCGTCCGGGTCCGTGCACACCGTGGGGCAAGCCTGCTCTTGGTCTTAAGACTAGAAAGAAAAACAAACAGTCTAACAAGTTAATCGTAAGAAGAAGAAATGGTAAGGCGATTTCATAATCGATAGGAGGTAAAACGATGGCTCGTTCACTTAAAAAAGGACCATTTGCAGACGCTAGCTTACTGAAGAAGGTAGACGCTATGAACGAGGCAGGACAGAAACAGGTTATCAAGACCTGGTCCCGCCGTTCTACAATCTTCCCGCAGATGGTTGGTCATACAATCGCAGTACATGACGGCAGAAAGCATGTACCGGTATACGTAACAGAAGATATGGTTGGTCACAAACTTGGTGAGTTCGTTGCTACAAGAACTTACAGAGGCCACGGCAAAGACGAGAAAAAGTCCGGACGTAAATAATAGATACGCTTTGAAAGGAGGTTCCAGTAATGGCTAAGGGACATAGAAGTCAGATTAAGAGAGAGAGAAATGCCCAGAAGGATACAAGACCGTCTGCAAAGCTGTCTTACGCAAGAGTATCCGTTCAGAAGGCTTGTTTCGTATTAGATGCCATCAGAGGCAAAGATGTTCAGACAGCACTTGGTATTGTAACTTACAATCCTAGATATGCTTCCAGCTTAATCGAGAAATTATTAAAATCTGCAATCGCAAATGCTGAGAACAACAACGGCATGAACGCAGAGAACCTGTATGTGGAGGAGTGCTACGCATCTCAGGGACCGATTATGAAGAGAGTAAAACCGAGAGCACAGGGTAGAGCTTACAGAATCGAAAAGAGAATGAGCCACATCACCATCGTGCTGAACGAGAAATAATAGGAGGCAGTTATGGGACAGAAAGTTAATCCACACGGCATGAGAGTCGGCGTTATCAAAGACTGGGATTCCAGATGGTACGCTGAAGCTGATTTCGCTGACAACCTCATCGAGGATCATAAAATCAGAACTTACCTTAAGAAGAGATTATACAGCGCTGGCGTTTCCAAGATCGAGATCGAGCGCGCATCTGATAGAGTTAAAATTATCGTTTTCACAGCAAAACCGGGCGTAGTTATCGGTAAGGGCGGATCTGAGATCGAGAAGGTCAAAGCTGAAGTTCAGAAGATGACTGCTAAGAAGGTATTTGTAGACATCAAGGAAGTTAAGAGACCGGACCGTGAAGCTCAGCTTGTTGCAGAGTCCATCGCTCAGCAGCTTGAGAACCGTGTTTCCTTCCGTCGTGCTATGAAGTCCACAATGTCCAGATCCATGAAGGCTGGCGTTCTTGGTATCAAGACAGCTGTTGGCGGACGTCTTGGCGGTGCTGATATCGCACGTACAGAGTTTTACAGCGAGGGAACAATCCCGCTTCAGACATTAAGAGCAGATATTGACTATGGTTTCGCAGAGGCAGATACAACTTACGGCAAGCTTGGCGTTAAAGTTTGGATCTACAAAGGCGAGGTTCTTCCGACTAAGGGAAATAAGGAAGGGAGCGATAAATAATGTTAATGCCGAAAAGAGTAAAGCGCCGCAAACAGTTCCGTGGAACTATGGCCGGTAAAGCTTTAAGAGGAAATACAATCTCCAACGGTGAATATGGCCTTGTTGCCCTTGAGCCGTGCTGGATCAAATCTAATCAGATCGAGGCAGCCCGTGTTGCCATGACTCGTTACATCAAACGTGGTGGTAAAGTTTGGATCAAGATTTTCCCGGACAAACCGGTAACAGCTAAACCGGCTGAGACTCGTATGGGTTCCGGTAAGGGCGCTCTTGAGTACTGGGTAGCAGTAGTTAAACCGGGCCGTGTTATGTTCGAAATCGCTGGCGTTCCGGAGGAAACAGCAAAGGAAGCTCTTCGTCTTGCTATGCACAAACTCCCGTGTAAGTGTAAAATTGCTTCCAAGGCAGATTTAGAAGGCGGTGATAACAGTGAAAACTAATAAGTATGTAGAAGAATTAAAAGCGAAAACCGCTGCAGAGTTAAATGAAGAATTAGTTGCAGCAAAGAAGGAGCTCTTCAACCTGAGATTCCAGAACGCAACCAACCAGTTAGATAACACAAGTAGAATCAAAGAGGTTCGCAAGAACATCGCAAGAATTCAGACTGTTATCACAGAGAAGGCAAGAGTTGCTAACTAATCCCGTATCGGTGAAGAACCCCAAGGCATGCTTGCGGGTTGATTAGTTGTCATTATGACACACGCCGATGCGTGTAACAAATCGATTTTGAAAGGAGATTATCCGTCGTGGAAAGAAATCTTAGAAAAACACGTACTGGTAAGGTAGTTAGCAACAAGATGGACAAGACAATCGTCGTTGCTATCGAGAACCACGTAAAACATCCGTTAATCGGAAAGATCGTTAAGAAGACATATAAGTTAAAAGCTCATGATGAGAAGAATGAGTGCAATATCGGCGATACAGTTAAAGTGATGGAGACAAGACCGTTATCCAAGGATAAGAGATGGAGACTTGTTGAAATCGTCGAGAAAGCAAGATAATTGATTCGAGGAAGGAGTATCAGGCATGATTCAGCAGGAATCCAGATTAAAGGTTGCCGATAATACAGGTGCAAGAGAACTGCTTTGTATCCGCGTTATGGGCGGTTCTACAAGAAGATATGCTAACATCGGTGATGTAATCGTAGCCTCCGTTAAAGAAGCAACACCAGGCGGCGTTGTTAAGAAGGGCGATGTAGTCAAAGCCGTTGTAGTTCGTTCTGTAAAAGGCGCACGTCGTAAAGACGGTTCTTATATTAAATTTGATGAGAACGCAGCAGTTATCATCAAAGATGACAAGACTCCAAGAGGAACCCGTATTTTTGGGCCGGTCGCAAGAGAGCTTCGTGAGAAACAGTTCATGAAGATCGTATCTCTGGCTCCGGAAGTATTATAAGGAGGTGCCAGGTAATGCATAAAATCAAAAAAGATGATATGGTAAAGATCATCGCAGGTAAAGATAAAGATAAAACTGGTAAAGTTCTGAGCGTAGACACCAAGAAGAACGAAGTTGTCGTTGAAGGCTGCAACATGGTAACAAAGCATACCAAACCGAGCCAGACAAACCAGAACGGCGGAATTGTTCATCAGGAAGCTCCGATCGACATCTCCAACGTAATGTTGTTCGTTGACGGAAAAGCTACAAGAGTTGGCTTTGAAGTTAAAGACGGTAAGAAAGTCCGCGTTGCTAAGGCAACCGGTAAAGTAATTGACTAATAGCAGAGAGGAGGAAACACAAGTTGGCTAGATTAAAAGAAATGTACCAGAACGAGATCGTTGAAGCAATGATCAAGAAATTTGGTTATAAGAATATCATGGAAGTGCCGAAGCTCGATAAGATCGTTATCAACATGGGCGTAGGCGAAGCAAAAGACAACGCGAAAGTCCTTGACTCTGCAGTTCGTGACCTTGAGATCATCACAGGTCAGAAGGCAGTCCTTACAAAGGCTAAGAAGTCTGTCGCAAACTTCAAACTCAGAGAGGGCATGGCTATTGGATGCAAAGTTACCCTTCGCGGCGAGAAGATGTATGAGTTCGCTGATCGTCTGATCAACCTCGCTCTTCCGCGTGTACGTGACTTCCGCGGCGTTAACGCTAACGCATTCGACGGCAGAGGTAACTACGCACTCGGCATCAAGGAACAGTTAATTTTCCCGGAAATTGAATATGATAAAGTTGACAAGGTCAGAGGTATGGACATCATCTTCGTTACAACCGCTAAGACTGACGAGGAAGCTCGTGAACTGTTAACATTATTCAACATGCCGTTTGCAAAGTAATTAGGAGGATTTATCCATGGCTAAAACTTCAATGAAGATTAAACAGCAGCGTCCGGCAAAGTTCTCCACAAGAGAATACAACCGCTGCAGAATCTGTGGTCGTCCACATGCATATCTGAGAAAATATGGCATTTGCCGTATCTGCTTCCGTGAGCTCGCTTACAAGGGCGAGATCCCGGGCGTAAAGAAGGCAAGCTGGTAGGATTTAGCTGCTTAGAAAAGCGTCAGAAGTCAGGTGGGAACATCGTGTTTCCCCGCCTGGCCGTGCAGAGAAGCGCTTAATAGGCTGACTGGTCCCGTTCTTCGACCACAGGGAAAAGAACTTCCCTATACATCGTAACAACGCCTATAAGGAAAACTTGTTTTCCCCAGGCCGAACAACACTCCTGTGCAGCGCGAATGATTCGCGAACCACAGTGACAAACCAACAATCCATTAGGAGGAAATATAATCATGACAATGAGCGATCCGATTGCAGATATGCTTACAAGAATTCGTAACGCAAACACTGCTAAACATGATACAGTAGATGTTCCGGCTTCCAAGATGAAATTAGCTATCGCTGATATCCTTGTAAGAGAAGGCTACATCAAGAAATATGACATCGTTGAGGACGGTGCATTCCAGACAATCCGCATCTCCTTAAAGTATGGCGCTGACAAGAACGAGAAGATCATCTCCGGAATCAAGAAGATCTCCAAGCCGGGCTTACGTGTATACGCTGGCAAGGAAGATATGCCGAAGGTACTTGGCGGACTTGGTATCGCTATCGTATCCACAAACCAGGGCGTAATCACTGACAAGCAGGCTAGACAGCTTGGTGTCGGCGGCGAAGTTCTTGCATTTGTTTGGTAATTATTCCCATTGATGTTATCGCACCCCGCCTGCAAAGCTGAACATTGATCCAGCAGGGCGGAGTTTGCGTGCGTCTGGAGGCAACTTCAGACCAGATATAACATAGAAACTGAAAACAGAAAGTGTAAAAGCACTTTCCGAGAATCTAAGTAGGAGGTAAAAGGCATGTCACGTATTGGTAGAATGCCGGTAGCGATTCCAGCAGGCGTAACTGTAACAATCGCAGAGAACAACAATGTGACCGTTAAAGGTCCGAAGGGAACACTGGTAAGAGATTTACCGGTAGAGATGGAAATCAAAGAAGAAGATGGACACATCGTCGTAACAAGACCGAACGATTTAAAGAAGATGAAATCTTTACACGGTCTTACAAGAACGCTAATCCATAACATGATCCAGGGTGTTACTGAAGGCTACGAGAAGAAGCTTGAGGTAAACGGTGTTGGTTACAGAGCTCAGAAGCAGGGCAAGAAGCTCACACTTTCCCTTGGTTACTCCCATCCGGTAGAGATGGAAGATCCGGAAGGTATCGAGACTGTTCTTGATGGACAGAACATCATCATCGTTAAGGGCATCAGCAAAGAGAAAGTCGGCCAGTATGCAGCTGAAATCAGAGAGAAGAGAAGACCGGAGCCGTATAAGGGCAAAGGTATCAAGTACGCTGATGAGGTTATCAGACGCAAAGTTGGTAAGACTGGTAAGAAATAATTTAAGGAGAGTGTAAAAATGGTTAGCAAGCAGTCAAGAAGCGAAATCCGCAGAAAAAAACACTATAGATTACGCAATCGCTTTGCTGGTACAGCAGAGAGACCGCGTTTAGCAGTGTTCAGAAGCAATAATCATATGTATGCTCAGATCATCGACGATTCCGTTGGACATACTTTAGTATCTGCTTCCACTCTTGAGAAAGAGATCAAAGCAGAGTTAGAGAACACAGATACCGTTGATGCAGCTGCATATATCGGAACCGTAGTAGCTAAGAGAGCAATCGAGAAAGGCATCAAAGAGGTCGTTTTCGATAGAGGCGGTTTCATTTATCAGGGTAAGATTCAGGCATTAGCAGATGCAGCCCGTGAGGCTGGTCTCGTATTCTAATAGAGAGGAGAAAACAGCATGAAGCGTACAATCATTGACGCAAGTCAGTTAGAGTTAAATGACAAAGTTGTTGCCATTAAGCGCGTATCCAAGACTGTTAAAGGTGGACGTACCATGAGATTTTCCGCTCTGGTAGTAGTAGGAGACGGCAATGGTCACGTAGGCGCAGGCCTTGGTAAAGCAGGTGAGGTTCCGGAAGCTATCCGTAAAGGTAAAGAAGCTGCTATGAAGAACCTTGTAGAGATCCCGATGGATGAGAACAAGAGCATCCCGCACGACTTCCTTGGCGAGTTCGGAAGCGCTTCCGTACTGATCAAGAGAGCTCCGGAAGGTACTGGTATCATCGCTGGTGGTCCGGTTCGTTCCGTAGTAGAGCTTGCAGGCATCAAGAACATCCGTACAAAGTCTTTAGGTTCCAACAACAAGACAAACGTAGTTCTCGCAACAATCGAAGGTCTTACAAAGTTAAAGACTCCAGAAGAGGTTGCTAAGAACCGCGGCAAATCTGTTGAAGACGTTGTTTGCTAATAGGAGGATAATAAAATGGCAGAGAAGTTAAAAATCACATTAGTAAAATCCCCTATCGGCGCTGTTCCGAAGCAGAGAGCGACAATCGAAGCACTTGGTTTAAAGAAGATGCACAAGACTGTCGAGATGCCGGATAATGGTGCAGTTAGAGGCATGATCCAGAATGTCAGACATCTGGTTAAAGTTGAAGAAATCTAATTGATATAAAGTAAGGAGGTGCAGTGATGAACTTATCTAATTTACATCCTGCTGAAGGATCTAAGCATAGTGATAGTTTCAGAAGAGGTCGTGGCCACGCTTCTGGAAATGGTAAGACAGCTGGTAAGGGACATAAGGGCCAGAAGGCACGTTCCGGCGCACCGAGACCTGGTTTCGAGGGCGGCCAGATGCCGTTATACAGACGTCTTCCGAAGAGAGGATTTACAAACATCAACTCCAAGGAGATCGTTGGAATTAATGTAAGTGTATTAGAGAGATTTGAGAATGACTCCGTAGTATCCGTTGAGACATTACTGGAGACAGGTGTGATCAAAAACCCGCAGGACGGCGTTAAGATTCTTGGTAACGGAGAGTTAACAAAGAAACTTGTCGTTAAAGCCAATGCTTTCAGTGAAGGCGCAAAAGCTAAAATTGAGGCAGTAGGTGGAACCTGCGAGGTGATCTAATATGTTAAAATCCTTACAGAAAGCATTTAAGGTGAAAGAAGTCCGCGACAGACTTCTTTACACCTTTATGATGCTTGTAGTCATCCGAATCGGCTGCTGTCTTCCGATACCGGGCGTTGATCCGAGCTATCTGCATGATTTCTTTTCAAATCTGCAGAACTCTGGAATGGGATTCTTTAATGCGATCACAGGAGGATCTTTCTCCTCCATGTCTATCTTCGCATTGAGTATCACCCCGTATATCACATCTTCCATCATTATGCAGTTACTCACAATTGCAATTCCGAAGCTTGAGGAAATGCAGAAGGACGGTGAGGATGGAAGAAAGAAGATTGCAGAGTACACCAGATATCTTACCGTCGGCCTGGCTCTCTTTGAGTCCTGCGCAATGGCAGTTGGCCTTGGCGGAAAGGGACTTCTTCTCGAAGACCACCGTAACATCTGGGGATATCTTACGGTCGTAGCCGCTATGACCGCAGGTTCCGCTCTTCTGATGTGGATTGGCGAGAGGATTACAGACAATGGAGTAGGAAACGGTATTTCCATCGTACTTCTGATCAATATCGTATCTGGTACTCCGCAGGATATGATGACATTATATGAGCGCTTTATGGCAGGCAGATCAGTTGCAGTCGCAACTGTATCGGGCATCATCGTACTGGCAATTATCGTTGCGATCGTTGTCTTTGTCCTCGTTTTAAACGATGCAGAGCGCCGGATCCCGGTGCAGTACAGCAAGAAGATGCAGGGCCGCAGAATGATCGGCGGACAGTCTACCTACATTCCGTTGAAGGTAAACACCGCGAACGTTATTCCGGTCATCTTCGCTTCTTCCATCATGTCAATGCCGGTTATGATCGCTCAGTTCTTCCACGTTGATTATTCAACCATCGGTGGAAAGATCCTGTTAGCGTTGAGCTCATCCAACTGGTTTAAACCGGAAGCTCCGGCTTACTCCATTGGTATGCTCGTATATATCGTATTAGTCGTACTGTTCGCGTATTTCTATACGTCCATTACGTTTAACCCGCTGGAAGTTGCTAATAATATGAAGAAGTCCGGCGGCTTTATCCCGGGCATCCGCCCAGGTAAGCCAACCTCAGACTACCTCAACAATATCTTAAACTATATTGTATTTATCGGTGCCTGCGGATTGGTGATCGTGTGCATTATCCCGATCATCGCATCCGGTCTCTTCTCTGTCGGCAATCTTTCCTTCGGCGGCACATCCCTGATCATTATTGCAGGTGTAATCCTCGAGACGATCAAGGCTGTGGAGTCTATGATGCTTGTAAGAAATTACAAGGGATTCTTAAATGATTGATCAAATAGAGAAATAGCAGCAGCTGCGTGCTGAAAATCGGAGCGGGCGGAAAGATGCTTTTCGCCCGCTTTTTCGGTTTTTTAGGACGAGTGGAGGAAATTACAATTATGAAAATCATTATGTTGGGCGCGCCGGGAGCCGGAAAAGGCACCCAGGCACAGAGAATCGCGGAAAAGTACGGAATCCCGCACATTTCCACCGGAGACATCTTCCGGGCAAACATTAAGAACGGAACAGAGCTTGGCAAGAAGGCAAAAGCATTCATGGACCAGGGACTTCTTGTTCCGGACGAACTGACGGTTGATCTTGTTATGGACAGAATCAGCCAGCCGGACTGCGAAAAGGGATACATTCTCGATGGTTTCCCGCGTACGATCCCGCAGGCAGAGGCCCTCACAGAGGCTCTTGCCAAAAAGGGAGAGGCGATCGATTTCGCGATCGATGTTGACGTACCGGACGAAAAGATCGTTACCCGTATGGCAGGCCGCCGTGCATGCGTAAAGTGCGGAATGACTTATCACATCGTATATGCTGCTCCGAAGAAGGAAGGCATCTGCGACAAGTGCGGCGCTGAACTCATTTTAAGAGACGATGATAAGCCGGAGACTGTTACAAAACGTCTTTCTGTTTATCATGAGCAGACGCGCCCGCTCATCAGCTTCTATGCGGATAAGCACGTCCTCTACACCGTAGACGGAACGCAGAATATGGAACAGGTATTTGAGGCTATCACAAAGATTTTAGGAGCTTAAAATAATGGCAGTAACAATTAAATCGCCGAGAGAGATCGAACTGATGCGAAAAGCCGGAGAAATTCTGGCGCAGGTGCACGAGGAGCTGCATGCAGCTGTTCACCCGGGAATGTCCACTCTGGACATCGATAAGCTGGGAGAGCGTCTGATCCGCAGCCATGGATGTATTCCTTCCTTTAAAAATTACAATGGATATCCTGCATCCATCTGCGTGTCCGTAAATGATGAGATCGTACATGGAATCCCGAATAAGCACCGTATTTTAAAGGATGGCGATATCGTCAGCCTTGATGCGGGGACGATCTATAAGGGATACCATTCCGACGCAGCCCGCACCTGGGCAGTAGGAAACGTCTCCCCGGAAGCACAGAAACTGATGGATGTCACAAAACAGTGCTTTTACGAAGGTATTAAATTTGCGAAAGCAGGCAATCATCTGAATGATATCTCCACGGCAATCCAGGCATACGCCGAAAAATTCGGCTATGGCGTTGTCCGCGAGTTGGTTGGACATGGAATTGGTACCCACCTTCATGAAGATCCGGAGGTCCCGAACTTTGCGACAAAGAGAAGGGGAATCCTTTTACAGCCGGGTATGACTCTGGCCATTGAACCGATGATCAATGCCGGCACACCGGATGTAATCTGGATGGACGATGACTGGACCGTTGTTACAGCAGATCATGCCCTGTCCGCTCACTATGAGAATACGATCCTCATCACTGAGGGCGAGCCGGAGATCCTTTCCCTGCGCCCGGGCCTTGAATTGGAGGGTCCAGCATGGAAATGACCCCGGGATTCCTGGCAAGATCGATTGCCGGAAATGACAAGGATAAAATTTATGTCATATCGGAGGATCTTGGAACATACGTTTCTCTGCTTGCAGAAAACGGCCGGGTCCTCCGGAAAAATAAAAAGCATGTCCAGATCATTAAGAAACGAAACAGGAGGTAAATTTTATGTCTAAGGCTGACGTAATCGAAATCGAAGGCGTCGTTGTTGAGAAGCTGCCGAACGCTATGTTCCAGGTTGAACTTGAGAATGGTCACAAGGTATTAGCTACCATCAGTGGAAAACTGCGTATGAACTACATCCGTATTCTTCCGGGTGATAAGGTAACATTAGAGATGTCCCCTTACGATTTATCCAAGGGACGTATTATTTGGAGAGATAAATAGTATCCTTGACAAAGGGCTAAAAAAGTTGAAGAAAACCAATAAAAACGCTTGATTTTCCGGCAAGGAAGTGTTATAATGCTCAAGCGAACTTTGTTGGAACGCTTGTATTATGCCCATTTTCAGGTGCTTTTTATACAGGTATAGCAACCCGTAATGCCGTTCCCAGATGGCACGGAATCGGTGTGTTTCCGGCAGTAAAGGGAAGCGGACTACGAAGGAAAGGAGAATTACTGTGAAAGTAAGATCATCAGTAAAACCGATTTGCGAGAAGTGCAAGGTTATTAAGAGAAAAGGCAGTATCAGAATTATCTGTGAAAATCCTAAGCACAAACAGAGACAGGGCTGATGCCGCAATTTGCCTGTATTTTTTCGCGCGGCTTTGACATGAAACGCGAGAGTGCGTTGTTGTGTCGGCAATAACTATTTCTACAATATTTAAATGGAGGTACCACTCATGGCTCGTATTTCAGGTGTTGATTTACCAAGGGAAAAACGTGTCGAAATCGGCTTAACTTATATCTACGGTATCGGTAGAGCAAGTGCAGACCGTATTCTTGCTGCGGCTGGTGTAAATCCTGACACACGTGTAAAGGATTTAACCGATGACGAAGTAAAGAACATTGCAGCAGTAATCGCTGAGACTCAGACTGTTGAAGGTGACTTACGTCGTGAGATCGCTTTAAACATCAAGAGACTTCAGGAGATCGGATGCTACAGAGGTATTCGTCACAGAAAGAGTCTTCCTTGCCGTGGTCAGAAGACCAAGACAAACGCAAGAACATGCAAGGGTCCGAGAAAGACTGTTGCAAACAAGAAGAAATAATTATCAGTAACAAATGTTTTGAATCACGTTGCATGTTTTAAAGACAGGAAACAGGGTTCAGTAAATGAGAAAGTAGGTTAGTTTAAAATGGCTAAAAAAGTGTCCACTGCTAAAAAAGTGACAAAAAAGCGTGTAAAGAAAAACGTTGAACGCGGACAGGCGCACATCCAGTCATCTTTTAACAACACAATCGTGACATTAACAGATGCACAGGGTAATGCCTTATCTTGGGCAAGTGCAGGCGGTCTGGGATTTAGAGGTTCAAGGAAATCTACTCCATATGCAGCACAGATGGCTGCAGAAACTGCAACTAAGGCAGCTCTTGTACATGGTTTAAAATCCGTAGACGTTATGGTTAAAGGACCGGGATCTGGCCGTGAGGCTGCTATCCGTGCCCTTCAGGCATGTGGTCTTGAAGTAACAAGCATTAAGGACGTAACACCGGTTCCGCACAACGGATGCCGTCCGCCAAAGCGTAGAAGAGTCTAATTAGGAGGAAGTAAAATGGCAGTTGATAGAGTTCCTGTTCTTAAAAGATGCAGATCCCTTGACCTTGATCCCATTTATTTAGGAATAGATAAAAAATCCAACAGAGAATCTAAAAGAGCAAACAAGAAGATCAGTGAGTATGGTCTTCAGTTAAGAGAAAAACAGAAAGCTAAGTTCATCTATGGCGTTCTGGAGAAGCCGTTCCGTAACTACTACGATAAGGCTGAGCGTTTAAACGGACAGACAGGTGAAAACCTTATGATCCTTCTTGAGCGCAGACTTGACAACGTTATCTTCCGTCTTGGTTTCGCAAGAACAAGAAAGGAAGCTAGACAGATCGTTGACCACAAGCATGTTCTTGTAAACGGCAAGTGCGTAAACATCCCGTCTTACCTTGTAAAGGCTGGCGATGTTGTTGAGATCAGAGAAAAGAACAAAGGCGACAACCACTACAAGCTGGTTCTCGAGACCACAGCTGGCCGTCTTGTTCCGGCATGGTTAGAGTCTGACCATGAGAACTTAAAGGGCGAGATCAAAACTCTTCCGACAAGAGAAGAGATCGACGTTCCTGTAAACGAGATGCTCATCGTCGAGTTATACTCCAAATAATTCACCGGAGCGGTTTTTACAAAGTATCTGGCCATTTCCGGCCGGATGCTTTGTGTTCTAAAAGAACGCTTCGTGGCATTTGTCAAAGCATACCCAAAAGGAGGGGCTTTTTGTGTTCGATTTTGAGAAACCAAACATTGAGATTGCTGAGATTTCCGAAGATAAAAGATACGGAAAGTTTGTCGTAGAACCGCTTGAGAGGGGTTACGGCACAACTCTGGGAAATTCCCTGAGAAGAATCATGCTTTCTTCTTTACCGGGTTCTGCTGTCAGCCAGGTGAAAATTGATGGTGTACTTCATGAGTTCAGTTCCATCGCCGGCGTTAAGGAAGATGTAACTGAGATCATCATGAACATCAAGAGCTTAGCAATTAAGAACAACAGTGATACAAACGAGCCGAAGACTGCGTACATCGAGTTCGAGGGTGAGGGTGTGATCCACGCTTCTGACATTCAGACAGATGCTGATATCGAGATCCTGAATCCGGATCAGGTTATCGCAACCTTAAGCGGCGGCGCAGACAGCAAGTTCTACATGGAACTTACGATCACCAACGGCCGTGGCTACGTAAGCGCTGATAAGAACAAGAGCGACGATCTTCCGATCGGAGTTCTCGCTGTAGATTCCATTTATACACCGGTTGAGCGTGTCAATATGTCTGTTGAGAACACCCGTGTTGGTCAGCAGACAGACTACGATAAGCTCACACTTGAGATCTACACAAACGGAACACTGGATCCGGACGAGGCAGTCAGCCTTGCTGCTAAAGTTTTAAGCGAGCATCTGAATCTCTTCATCGACCTCTCTGAGAATGCAAAGACTGCAGAGGTTATGGTTGAAAAGGAGAACAACGAGAAAGAAAAAGTTCTTGAGATGAACATCGACGAGCTGGAGTTATCCGTTCGTTCCTACAACTGTCTCAAGAGAGCAGGTATCAATACCGTTGAAGAGCTTTGCAGCCGCACTTCTGAGGACATGATGAAGGTTAGAAACCTTGGTCGCAAGTCCCTCGAGGAAGTACTTGCAAAGTTAAAAGAACTGGGCTTACAGCTCAATTCCAGCGACGAACAGTAAATTTTGGTTGTGATACATTCACCCGGAAGGTAAGTCCGAAGGGCGCAGAAGGGCGTAGAGCGACTCATTATGGAAAAAAAGGCGGCGGTCCAGTAAGTCCAAAGAAGCGTGGGCGGCTGTTCCACAAATGGAGGAAATTAAATCATGGCAGGTTATAGAAAACTCGGAAGAACTTCCAGTCAGAGAAAAGCATTACTTAGAATTCAGGCTACAAACCTTTTATATCATGGAAAGATCGTTACAACTGAGGCAAGAGCTAAAGAAGTAAGAAAGATCGTTGAGAGCCTGATCGCTCTTGCAGTAAAAGAGAAAGATAACTTCGAGACTGTTAAAGTTACAGCTAAGGTTGCCCGCAAGGACGCTGACGGCAAGAGAGTAAAAGAAGTTGTTGACGGTAAGAAAGTTACTGTATACGACGAAGTTGAGAAGGAAATCAAGAAGGACATGCCGTCCAGACTTCATGCAAGAAGACAGATGGTAAAAGCTCTTTATGACGTAACAGAGGTTCCGACAGCAGCAGCTGGTAAGAAGAAAAACACAAAGAAAGTTGATCTTACAAACAAGCTGTTCAACGAGATCGCTCCGAAGTACGCTTCCCGTAACGGTGGTTACACAAGAATCATCAAGATCGGTCAGCGTAAGGGCGACGGTGCTATGGCAGTTCTGATCGAGCTCGTTTAATTCTAATTTAATACGAAATCGCTGAAGACCGGTAGAATACGTGTGAGCGTGTTCTGTCGGTCTTCTTTTAGTGAGCGCAGAGGAAATACAAGCGGCTGCGAAGCAGAGATTTACTTTCCCTGCGCTACTAACGTGCAAACAGCCTGCGAAGCAGGCAATAGAGCGCGTAATCGCGAGTTTGCGAGTGAGCGGGTGGCCAACGAACTTCGCAGGCAGCAGAGCGTGCAGCGCGAGTTTGCCAGTGGGGGGTGCCCAGGTTGAGCGGACTCATAGTACAAAATAAGACCATAGACACTATCTGATAAATAATGTGTCTATGGTCTTTGTGACTTTCGTGTTTAGTTTATTCCGAGCTGTCTCTGGAACTGCTCAAAGAACTCGTTGAATGCAGCAGCATTTGCCGGGTCTTTCATTAGGTTTGTGATAGTCAGCACATAGAAGAACTCGCCGATGCCGAGAAGAACGGCGATGACGCCAAGGATGATTCCGGCTACTGCAGTGCCTCTGAAGGGCTGGCCTTTTTTTGAAATAATGGCGAAGCAGACTGCGCCGACGCCGCAGATGATAGCGACCGGGAAGGCGAAGCAGCAGAGCGTTAAGAGGGCGAAGATTCCGCTGATCAGAGAGATCGTTGCGAAGGAGTTTTTCTCGCGTCTCGGGCGCTGCGGCTGGTTCTGCCAGCAGGGCGGCTGTCCGTTATTGTACTGATTCTGCCAATATGGTGGCTGACCGTTCTGATGCGGGAACTGCCCGCTGTTCTGCTGATTCTGCCAGTATGGATCCTGTCCAGGATTCTGAGGCGGGACTTGCTGACCGTTGTGCGGACTCTGCCAGTATGGATCCTGTCCGTTATTCTGAGGCGGGATCGGCTGTCCGTTCTGTGGATTATGCCAATACGGATCCTGTCCGTTATTCTGGGGTGGATTCTGCTGGTCCGGCTGTGCCGGATCTGGAGCCTGCGGAACGTTTCCGGCGCTGTGCGGATTCGGATCAGCAGCCTGTGTTTCCTGGTTCATATCTTTATATTCAGATGAATTCTGATCTTCGTAATCTGCCATGAAAATTCCTCCTGTTGTAATTCTGCGGCGCTGCCGCCAAAATGCTCATAGCACTGTTCCCTGATAAAAAAGGCCGGTCAGCCCTTCGATGGTTAAGAAAAATAATACGGAACAGTTATCGTATAGTTTAACATGAAACGCCGTCCATGTCCACATTTAAGTTGCATAAGAGCATGGATTGAATTATAATGGAGAATGACATCTCCGGCGGCTTTATGCTTTCCGGGGTAGAACTAGAAGGAGAAAGAACATGGACATTTTAGGCGTACTGACTGCGGAATTGGGAGTGAAAATGAGCCAGGTCGAGGCGGCTGTGAAGCTCATTGACGAGGGAAACACGATTCCGTTTATTGCCAGATACCGGAAGGAAGTAACCGGTTCCTTAAACGATGAGGTATTAAGAAACCTGGATGAACGATTAAAATATCTGAGAGGTCTTGAAGACCGCAAGACTCAGATTCTCGCATCGATCGAGGATCAGGGAAAACTGACGGCTGATTTAAAGAAGAAGATCGAGGAAGCCGAGACTATGGTGGCGGTAGAGGACTTATACCTGCCGTTCCGCCCGAAGAGAAAGACAAGAGCCAGCATGGCGAAGGAGAGAGGTCTGGAGCCGCTGGCTGATACGATCCTGCTGCAGATGACAAAAGAACCGATGGAGACACTGGCTGCCCAGTATGTCTCCGAGGTGAAAGGCGTTGCAAACGCGAAAGAGGCCATTGACGGCGCAAAGGATATCCTTGCGGAGCGCATCTCCGAGGTGGCAAAATACCGTGCCTACATCCGCAATGTGACAAAAGAGGAAGGTTCTATCGTCTCCGCGGTGAAGGACGAGAAGACAGAGTCCGTTTACGAGATGTACTATCATCACGAGGAGCTTGTAAGAAAGTGCGCTGGACACAGGATTCTCGCCTTAAACCGCGGTGAGAAGGAAAAGATCCTGACTGTAAAGATCGCGGCTCCGGAGGAGAAGATCTTACGCTACTTAAATAAGATGGTCATCACCAGAGAGAACCCGGTGACAACTCCGGTCTTACAGGAAGTGATCGCAGACAGCTACAACCGTCTCATCGCCCCGGCAATTGAGCGTGAGGTGAGAAATCTCATGACCGAGAAGGCGGAGGACGGTGCCATCAAGATCTTCGGAAAGAACTTAGAGCAGCTTCTCATGCAGCCTCCGATCGCAGGCCGCGTGGTATTGGGATGGGATCCGGCGTTCCGTACCGGCTGTAAGTTAGCAGTCGTTGACGCCACAGGAAAAGTCCTGGATACCGTGGTCATCTACCCGACCGCACCGCAGAACAAGGTGGAGGACGCGAAGAAGACCTTAAAAAAGCTCATCGAGAAATACAAGATCTCCCTGATCTCCGTCGGAAATGGAACGGCTTCCAGAGAGTCCGAGCAGATCATCGCGGAGTTTATCAAGGAGATCCCGGAATACGTCCAGTACGTGATCGTAAATGAAGCAGGAGCTTCCGTATATTCTGCCAGCAAGCTTGCCACAGAGGAATTCCCGAAATTCGACGTGGGACAGAGAAGTGCCGTTTCCATCGCACGACGTCTCCAGGACCCGCTTGCGGAGCTTGTAAAGATCGATCCGAAGTCCATCGGTGTCGGCCAGTATCAGCATGATATGAATCAGAAACATCTGAGCGAGGCTCTTGGAAATGTTGTTGAAGACTGCGTAAATAAGGTTGGTGTCGACTTAAATACGGCGTCCGCCTCCCTTTTAGAGTACATTTCCGGTATCTCCAAGGTGATCGCGAAGAACATCGTCGTTTACCGTGAGGAGAACGGCGCGTTTACGAACCGCCGCCAGCTCTTAAAGGTTGCAAAGCTTGGACCAAAGGCATTCGAACAGTGCGCCGGATTTATGAGAATTGCCGGTGGGGATAATCCACTTGACGGAACCTCCGTACATCCGGAGTCTTACAAGGCAGCGCTGGAGTTATTAAAGCGTGCAAAGATTGAACCGGAGGAGATCGCTAAGGGCGGCGCAGCTGGAATCAGCAAAAAGATCACAGATTACAAGAAACTTTCCGAGGAGCTTGAAGTCGGTGAGGAGACCTTAAAGGATATTGTGAAAGAGTTGGAAAAACCGGCCCGCGACCCGCGTGAGGAGATGCAGAAGCCGGTCTTAAGGACCGATGTCCTTGATATGAAGGACTTAAAGCCGGGAATGATCTTAAAGGGAACCGTCAGAAATGTCATCGATTTTGGCGCTTTCGTAGATATCGG
This sequence comes from Pilosibacter fragilis, assembly GCF_032490495.1. Lineage (NCBI taxonomy): Bacteria > Bacillati > Bacillota > Clostridia > Eubacteriales > Clostridiaceae > Pilosibacter > Pilosibacter fragilis. Next base: position 49,359 of record NZ_JAVYJB010000018.1, read on the forward strand.
TGTCCATCAGGACGGTCTGGTGCATATTTCCCAGATGTCCAGGAAGTATATCAAGCATCCGCTTGAGGCGGTCAGCGTTGGGGATATCGTTGAGGTGAAGGTTCTCGGAGTGGATATGGCGAAGAAGAGGATTTCCTTATCTATGATATTGGATGAGGAATAAATTTTAAACTATCGATACGAAGGAACGTTTAGTTGACGGAATACACGGGCCAGACGGAGAATATTCCGGCGAGCCGAAGAAATGGAGGAGTCATTCATGAAGTATAATTTTGATGAAGTGATCGACCGTAAAGGAACCCATGCAGTGAAGGTTGAGCGCCTGCCAAAGGGAGCGGACAAGGATTCACTCTCCCTCTGGATCGCGGATATGGATTTTGCCTGCGCAGAACCGATCTTAAAGGCTCTCCATGAGCGGATCGACCGGAAAATCTTCGGATACACCATGTACGATGCGGACGAGTGCATGGATGCGGTGACAGGCTGGATGAAAAAGCGCTACGGCTGGAATGAGAGCAGAGAGAACCTGTTCTTCTGTCCGGGCATTGTGGCTGCCTATGCGGCGCTCATCAACCTCCTCACGGAGCCGGGAGACGGGATCGTTCTCCAGCGGCCAATCTACTATCCATTTACAAATAAAGCCAACAGCAATGGCCGTGTTCCGGTGGACAACGCGCTGATCTATGAGAACGGTGCTTACCGGATCGACTTTGAGGATCTCGATAAGAAGATGGCGGACCCGTCAAACAAGGTTCTCGTGGTGTGCAGCCCGCATAACCCGACAGGCCGTGTCTGGACGGAGGACGAGCTTAAAAAGACGGTAGAGATCTGTAAAAAGTACGACAAATGGATCATCTGCGATGAGATCCACTGCGACCTGATCCGCCGTGGCGTGACATTCATACCGATCATGAATGTGGCTCCGGAGTATGCGGACCGGATCGTTGTCTGCACGGCACCGAGCAAGACCTTTAACCTTGCCGGAATGAAGACCTCCAACATCGTGATCCACAATAAGGAACTTCAGAAAAAATGGAAAGACTATGTGAATGGCAGCCTGTCCATGGATGGCGCTTCCGCTCTGGGCATGACGGCGATGATCGCGGCCTACACAGAAGGGGAAGAGTGGCTGGAGCAGCTGAAGGACTATCTGGATGGAAACTTCGCGTATATCGACGAATATTTAAAGAAAAATCTTCCGAAGGCTCATCTCGTCAAGGCGGAGGGAACCTACCTCGCGTGGCTTGATCTCAACGGATACGTTGACCGGGATGAGAAAAAACTGGAAGAACTGATGCAGAAGAAAGCAAAGGTCGCTCTGGATGAGGGATATATCTTCGGTGAGGAGGGACGCGGATTTGAGCGTATCAACGTCGCTTCCCCGCGCAGCGTCATCGAGGAGTGTATGAACCGGATCCGGACGGCATTTGAAGAGGAAAAACTGGTATGAAAATTCAGGTAAAAATGACAGCGAGAGATATTTTTGATTTCTCCATGTACAGCGCGTATTCGGGATTTGCCGGGATCTTTACATTCGTGTTCCTGATCCTGGTCATCGGGATCCTCGGATACGCATGGAGCTCAGTGGCAGTGATGCAGAGAGTCATGCTTTTGGGCTGTATCATCCTTTTTGTGTTTGTCCAGCCGATCATGATCTGGATGAAGGCAAAGGCGCATGCGAAAACGACCGGATACTCAACGCCGATCAATCTTGACGTTTCGGATGAGCAGATCGGGGTCGAACAGGCCGGTGTGACCGGAGAATTGAAATGGGATCAGATCTGGAAAGTCGTTCGGATCCCGAACATGTATATCATCAAGGTCGGACCGACAAACGGATATCTTGTGCCATTCCGGTCTATTGAAGGGAGAAAACAGGAGTTTGTCGATTTCTGCAAGCGGAATCTTCCGCCGAAGAAGACGAAAGGATTAAAGGCATGATAAAGGAAACAAACGCACCGGAGGAGACCTTCGCCTTTGGAAAAATGCTTGGGGAACAGGCAAAGCCAGGCGAAGTGATCTGTCTGAACGGCGATCTCGGCGTCGGAAAAACAGTTTTTACGAAGGGCTTTGCTGAGGGACTCGGGATCACGGAGCCGGTAAACAGCCCTACCTTCACGATCGTCCAGCAGTATGACAGCGGAAGAATGCCGTTGTACCATTTTGATGTGTACCGGATCGGTGACATCAGCGAGATGGATGAAGTCGGATATGAAGACTGCTTTTACGGGGAAGGCGTGACTCTTATTGAGTGGTCCAACATGATCGAGGAGATCCTGCCGGAGCATGTGAAGACTGTCACCATCGAGAAGAACCTGGAAAAGGGCTTCGATTACAGAAAGATCACGGTGGAGGAAAAATAGATGCGGATTTTAGGAATTGAAAGTTCCTCACTGGTGGCATCGGCGGCCATCTATGAGGACGGGATCACGATGGCGGAATATACGGTGGATTTTAAGATGACCCATTCGCAGACCCTGCTGCCGATGATCGATGAGATGGTAAAACTTGTGGGGATCGATCTGAATACGATCGACGCCATCGCAGTATCCGGCGGTCCGGGATCCTTTACGGGCCTCAGAATCGGGTCTGCGACGGCGAAGGGACTTGGACTGGCATTAAATAAACCGTTGATCCATGTTCCGACGCTTGACGCGACAGCGTACAACCTGTTCGGTGCATCCGGACTGATCTGTCCGATCATGGATGCGAGAAGAAACCAGGTCTACACGGGAATCTATCGCTTTGAGAAGAAATTTGAGACCGTGATGGATCAGGATGCGATGGATATGGGTGAGCTGATCGAAAAACTGAACGCGATGGGCGAGCGCGTGATCTTCTTAGGTGACGGTGTGCCGGTCTACGAGAAGCAGATCGCGGAGAAAATGACCGTGCCCTACGATCTTGCCCCAGCCCATGTAAACCGACAGAGAGCCGCTTCTGTGGCCGCTCTGGGTGCTGTCTACTTTGCGGAAGGAAAGACGGAGACCGCCATGGAGCATAAGCCGGACTATCTGAGAAAGTCCCAGGCGGAGCGGGAGCGCGAGGAGAGAGAAGAGAAGGAAAAGAACGCCTGATATTTCGCAAAAATAATAAAAATCATATACAGAGAAATCAATAAATAAAAAGTGGGATTGCTGTCCGGCGAGCAAAGCGTCGGTGAGTAGTCCCACTTTTTAACTGTCATGGAATTCTGAAAATTTCCCCAGCAAGGAATGGGGTATATAGGGGAATATGATGTCATTCGTTATTTGAATTTTCAAGAAAGTCCACCGCCCTCGATCTTGCCGAGATAGTCATTTTTCGCTTTTACGAATTTCAGAACGTCCACAGCTATTCCTCCAGATCAAATACAAAATCACAGCATTTACCGTCCTGCATCAGAGTTCTTGTTCTTGTCATTTTGATCTTGGAATTCATGCCTTTATAAAACGGTTCATCGCGTCCGCAGGATAAGACAGCTCCGAGATCCTTCATCCCGATACGTTCATACATGGCAACATACTGACATTCCAGAACGTCTTCACAAAGATGTTTTTTTCCGTCTCCGCTCCATGCAAGGTTTAAGGCACCGTTCGATGACCAGGGTTCCATCTGCATACGGATTGCCTGCAGGTCATTTCTTCCGAAGAGCTCCGCATATTCCTGGCCTTCTTTAAAGGCGATGTCGAAGATGACTTTTTTTACGATCTCATATGTTTTTTCATGTCCGAGTTCCTTTTCAAACGCGTCGATAAATGGCTTGACCATAAGCGCTTCAATTTCTCTTCTCAAAATGATCGGTACATCGTAAATTGTCTTCATGTGGTTTCCTCCTTCATGTGTACAAAGTCCCGGCTGCTACAGACCGGTAAGAAAATTGATTCTTTTTATAAAAAAGCAGCAGTCCGACCACGGATTGGCTGAACTGCTGCGTCTTTCAGAAGTTATTTCTGTTCGCCCTCGTTTTTCTTTCTCTCTGCAAGTCCATTCAGGTAATAGAGAGTTGCCCAGCATGCATCGTGTGCGGCGGTCTGGTAGCTCAGAGTATCTGGATAGATCTCCACGAAATCCATGCCCTTTGCACCTGCGAGTCCGGCCTCGTGAAGCATCATGCACAATTCATAAGATGTTAATCCGCACATATCCTGCGGTCCCTGCGGCATGCTTGCTGCGTCAAGACAGTCAGCGCAAACAGTGATATACATCAGATCGGTATCTTTTGATGCAATCTCGATTGCTTTACGGATGGACTCTTTCCAGCCATTCTCTTTAATTTCTCTTGCAAGAATGACAGTTGCACCGTATTTCTTTGCGTTTGCGAATTCTTCCTTATGGTTACGCGGACCACGGATACCGATATGGACAATCTTTGTGGAGTCCATGTTTGGATCGTTGTAAAGCTGATAGAATGGAGAGCATCTGGAGTATTCATCGTCGCCGAAGATGGAGTAGTTGTCGAGATGAGCGTCAATGTGGAGAACACCTACGCGTTTCGGATGACGCTTTGCAATCTCACTGATGATCGGATAAGCGATTCCATGGTCACCACCGAATGTGATCGGGAGTGCGTGGGCATCTTCAATCTGGCCGATCCTCTCTCTGATCGCTTCAAAGGTGAGCGGATAGTCGCCGTTTCTGCATGCGACATCGCCGAAATCACCGACTTTTAAGTAATCGAATGCATCAAGGTCAAAGTCCGGAAGATAGCCGGTATAGCGGATCGATACAGAACGGATTGCTTTCGGTCCTTCTGTGCAGGAAGAGTATCCGCCGATCGTGCATCCGCCTTCCCACGGAACACCGGTGACAACGGCATCCATGGAGGAAAGTTCACTTTCTTTTTCAAGAACCGGAAGATTCAGCCAGGACGGAACTCCGCTGTAAATGTTGTTGGGTAAAAACGCCGGATCATAAATCGTTGGTTTGCTGTTTTTCATAATGTTATTTCCTTTCTTTACTCAATTGCCCCATTGTTGAGGGCAATTTTTTATTTGTGGTTGTGAAGCAGTCAACAGTTACATGAAAACTGTATATGTCGCATTAAAAGACTTAATTTTATGTTTCTTTTGCTCTTCTGTTTTAATACATAGTCCAAAATGTACTGGATTTGCTTTCCCAAGCTCAGGGATATAATCTGCGACTTTTCCCTGCAGCAGGAATTTTCGCCCATACTCCCAGGCATCTTTCGCAACTTCCTCCAGCATATATTCACCTCTTCTCATGTGCATGTATGTGTTAATGCTTTAACCGGCAAAAACACCAATAAAACTTGAAATACCAAGGATCAGGGAGATTGCAAAGATCATCAGGCCAATAATGTTCTGGAGCATGGAGTTCTTATATTCACCCATAATTCTCTGACGGCTTGCAAGGTAAAGAGTAACACCTACAACGACCGGGAGTGCGATTCCATTTACAGCCTGAGCAGTCATGATCAGTGCTAACGGGTTGGTGCCAATTGCGGAAATAATAATTCCGACGATCAGAATGATTGCGCTTGTTCCTAAGAAACGTTTATCGGAGCCGTCTGTCTTCCAGTCAAAAAGTCCGGCTAATACGTAAGAGACACTGATCGGAGAGCAGAGCGCACTGGAAATACCTGCGGAGAGAAGTCCTAATGCCATGAAAGGCTGAGCGAAACGTCCGAGTGTACCTTCAAGCTGTACAGCCATATCCATTGCGTTGTTAACGCTCATGCCGCGCATAACCACTGCGGATGTGATCATAATGGAACCTGTGATAACACCGCCGATGATCATCGGTACGGTTGTGCCAAACATACAGAGCGGAAGTTCTTCCTTTGTATGCCATGTTCTCTGGGCACTTGCAGCATGCAGGAACATGTTGTACGGAACAACGGTCGTTCCGATGAGGGAAAGACATGTCATCAGTCCGCCCTTCGGGACTGTCGGGATGCAGCCTCGGAGCAGTTCGCCAAAATCGGGGCGAACAATGAGCATTGTCATAAGAAAGACGATTGCCATTAAGGTGACACATACACTTAAAAGCTTTTCCAGATATTTAACAGCATCACCGACAAAGAGGAGAACGATCAGAACGATAACTCCTAAGATCGGAGCCATGATTCTTGTCGGAACACCGGTCAGTGCGCTGGCGCCCATTGCCGTTCCGGTAAGGTCACCGCCCATATATGCGAGTCCGCCGATGGTGATCGCGATGATGACAAGACCACATAAAATGTTTCGAAGAAGCGGACGGTCTGCAAAGTCATGCTTCATGTTTTCTGCGAGACCTTCCTGAGTGATGATACCGATCCTTGCCGCCATACCCTGCATGACGATAACTGCGATAACGGAAAAGACAACACACCAGAAAAGTGTGAAACCGTAAGTTGCACCTGCCAGTGTACAGCTTGTTACGGTTCCGGGACCGATGAATGATCCCACGATCACGAAGCCGGGTCCAAGGGAAGCAAGTTTTTCTTTCATAGTAAATTTGCGAGTGACATTATTGGAATTCACCATGCTTTTTTCTCCTTTTTTAGTTGATCGATATGAATGTTCTAGTTATTCGGCCGAAATAATTGAACTTTTGTAACTGTGTTGACAATATAGCATAGGGATGATAAAATGACAATAATTGTCAACTTGCTTTTGATAATATCAAACTCTATTTGACAGGAGGAGGTATTTGGCCATTGGATGAATCGAAAAATGTTACGGAAAAGAATACAAAGGCTACGGAACGTCAGATCCAATCGGTTCAGCGTGCGATCAACATACTGAACTGCTTTACGATGACAAATTCTGCCCTGACGCTGGGACAGATCAGCAATCAGCTCAATTTGAACAAAGGCACAGTCCATGGAATTCTGAGTACGCTTTACCAGAATGGATATATCAGCCAGAATGGAAATGGGCAGTACATGCTGGGGGCGGCGCTGTTTAACAAAGCCTGTCTCGCTGCCGGGACGCGCCAGAGCATGTGCATTGACCGGGGTCATGACAGACTGCTGGCGTTAAGTAATCAGTTCCAGTTAAACGGAACCATGTTTGCAATGGACGAAAAGCAATTGAGAGTGATTGACACGACTGAACCGACAAACTGCCCTTTTATTGTCCAGCGTGTGTCACCACAGATATCTCTGTATGATTCTGCAAGCGGAAAGATTCTGTTGGCATATTTATCGGAAAAAGAAAGGGCAGAATATCTGGAAAGAATGCCGATGACACCGTTCCAGAAGTCTTTCGAGGATAAGCAGAAGAATTTTGACGTGGAGTTATACCGGATCCGTAAAAATGGATATTCTGAAGAATACGACGCTCTTTTTACCGGAGTATCAGCGTTGGCAGTGCCGATCTTTAACCGATATCATAATGAATTGTTTGGAAGTGTGAGCCTGACGGGAATGAGTCCGATGATAAAGAAGAGAAGACAGGAGATTATTGCTGCGCTTCAGGCGCATGCGCGTTATCTGCAGGATTGTCTGCGTTTTTAAAGCAGAAAGAAATGGTGGCTGGATCAGATCCAGCCACCATCCATTTTTATAACTTGTCCGGTCAGGTAATCCGGTGCTTCTACGAGCTTCAAGACGAGGTCTGCGACTTCCTCCGGCTTTCCCATGCGGCCGGCGGGAATCTCGTCCAAGAGCATCTCATACTCCTCCTCAGATAAAAATCCATTCATCTCCGTATCAATGGCCCCGCAGGCGATGGCGTTCACCTGGATGCCGGAGGGAGCGAGCTCCTTGGCGAGGGCCATGGTGAGACCGTTGACGCCGCCTTTTGTGGCAGAGTAGGCCGCTTCGCAGGAGGCACCGCAGACACCCCAGACGGAGGAGATATTGATGATTTTTCCGCTGTGGTTGTGGATCATTCCCGGAATCGCCAGCTTCGTGCAGTGGAAGACAGAGGACAGGTTCGCGGAGAGGATTCGGTTCCAGTCCTCGAAACTTAGATCCTGTAAAAGGCCGATGATGGAGATTCCGGCGTTGTTTACGAGGACATCCACATGGCCGAAGCGGGACTCGATTTCCTTAAAAAGACGCTGGCAGTCATTCGAATTTCCGACATCCGCCTGTACCGCCAGGCACTCTGCGCCCAGCGCCTCAACTTCTTTTTTCACTTCTTCCAACCGATCTGTGCTTCGGGCACAGTTGATCACGATCCGGTATCCGCAGGAAGCAAATTTTAAAGCCACCGCCCGTCCGATCCCGCGGGATGAGCCGGTGACGAGAACTGTTTCTTTCATAATGAACTCCTATTTGCGTATAAAACTTTGTTGCTTTGTAACTGTTCAGTAGGTCTGCGCACTTGCTGCGCTGACCGTAAGAAAACATAGGCTGGAAGGCAAAAATCCCATCAGCGAAGCTGATCTGGAATGGATTTTTGCACGTAACTATGAAGGTACTGAATAGTTACGTTGCTTTTTGATGAGATCACAGCTGCCGGAAATGATCGGACTATAAGAATTCCGAGGATTGATGGAAACGGCAGATATGCATATTTTAAGGGAATAACACCGGAATTACAATAGGATTCCGGAAAAATCCACTGCAGTCCGGGCAGCGCATGGACTTTGGCTCGTTGTTCGCGTAAATAAGAGAGCCATGATCGCATCAGGATCAATGCAGTCATGGCCTTCGGCTTCGATATGGTTATTTCTGCAGTCTTGCCTCATTTAAGCTCATTCCGCCGCGGATATTGGCCTCAATGACGAGAAGGTTACCGTACTCCGTCTGGCTGTCGATAATGGAAGCCTGTTTTGTCAGAGATTTCCCGTCGAAAGCGGTTTTTCTGCGCATCTGGCGGAGTGTCTTCGCGAAGCCTGCGGTACGCGGCTGGTAAACATCTAACGGGTGGAGTCCAAGGACGACTCCGGAGCGGAGACCGAGGTTATCCATTGCGTCGGAGATGTTTGAGGTTGGGAAGTTCTTGTAGCTTTCGATCCAGTAGGTTCTTTCTTCTTTGTTGAAAATCATAATGTGTACCGCAGCCTGATATATATGTGCAGCTGCGATTCTCTTTTCAAAAAAATTGCAGGAAACGAATGGGGCTCTTCCCATGCAGCTATCATTTGATTTGCTGACAGTATCTTAATTATAACAGAAAGACATCAATAGTTTTATAAATTCAGGACAATTCACTATGCCAAAATATTATGAAGGTCAATTCCTGAAATTTATCGGTAACGCCCTTAAGGAAAATGCGGTCATACTCACTTGCATGTCTGCGTTTTCTCACATCATATTAATGGTAAATTTTGCCACAGGAATGCCACTTAAATTCCGGGAAAATTGATTGTATAATAGATATGTATGGTGCTATACTATAGAAGCCGCATTGTGTGCTGACTGACCGCGTGGTGCGGACAGAAGACGATAGGAAACAGGTGTAAATACTGAGATTGGAGGCATCATGGAACAGATCTATGACTTGATCATTATCGGTTCCGGTCCGGCGGGACTCGGGGCTGCGATCTACGCAAAACGTGCGGAGTTAAAGACCCTCGTGATTGAAAGAGAGATGATGAGCGGCGGACAGGTGCTTACAACATATGAGGTAGACAACTATGCGGGACTTCCGGGGATCGGCGGCTTCGATCTGGGAATGAAATTCCGGGAGCATGCCGATAAGCTGGGCGTGGAGTTTGCGAAGGATACGGTCTTAAAAATTGAGACCGCGGACCTTGCGGATGAGAACGAAGTCTTAGAGGCGGCAGAAGCGGGAGCGGGACACCCGCCTGTGATCCGTCAGGTAGTGGGAAAAAAGGAGACGAGACTCGCGAGAGCGGTCATTATCGCTTCCGGTGCCCACCACAGAAAGCTTGGCATCCCGGGGGAGGCAGAGCTTACGGGAAAAGGCGTTTCCTACTGTGCGACCTGCGACGGCGCGTTCTTCCGGAAAAAGATAACGGCGGTGGTCGGAGGCGGGGATGTTGCCCTTGAGGACGCGATCTTCCTTGCGAGACTCTGTGAGAGGGTCTATGTGATCCACAGGAGAGACGAATTCCGTGGTGCAAAAAGTCTGCAGAAGCGGCTTATGGAGCTTCCAAACGTGGAAATTCTCTGGGACACGGTGCCGGAGGAGATCTGCGGAGCGGAGAAGGTGGAGACACTGAAGCTATTCAATAAAAAGACCGGGGAAAAGAGTGACCTGGCTGTGGACGGCGTGTTCGTCGCAGTGGGAATCACCCCGAACAGTGAAGAATTTAAGGGATCCGTAGATATGGATCCGGCAGGATATATTGCGGCCGGGGAGGACGGAAAGACGAATGTTCCGGGAATCTTCGCGGCAGGAGACGTCCGTACAAAGGCGCTCCGCCAGGTCGTTACGGCAGTGGCAGACGGGGCAAATTGCGTTGCGTCTGTAGAACAGTACCTGTACGGTATAGAGTAGGAATTTCCTGAACTGAAAATTCCGTATGATACAGTAGAGGCAGCAGATAGACAGGAGAAAAAACGATCTATGAACAGAGCAGGAAGAATTATCGCGGTCTGCGGTCTGAGCGTGGCGCTCATGATGCCGCAGATCGCTTATGCGGCGGAAACCCTTTCGGTGCAGGTGAGTGAGAGAACGGGACTTACCACCGTCGGAAATAAACAGTCGGCTTATGATAACGTGGCAATCTCCCACGTCAGCAACTATGTAAATATCCGTTCCGAGGCGAATACCTCCAGCAGTATCGTCGGCAAGATCTACAACAACTGCGCAGCAACGATCTTAGCTACAGTGGACGGAGAAGGCGGAACCTGGTATCAGATCAAGTCCGGTAACGTGACCGGTTACATAAAATCCGAATACTTTATTACCGGCGCTGATGCGGAGAGGATCGCGAAAGATATAGGTACGGTTTATGTGACGGTAAGCGCTGACAGCTTAAGACTCCGCGAGCAGCCGAGTACCGACAGCGCGATCCTCACCACACTTTCCAAGGACGCTGAGTACCTGGAAGTGAAGGAAGAGGGAGACTTCATCGAGATCCAGGTCGATGAATCCCTGAGCGGATATGTACATAAAGATTATGTCACCCAGCGCGTGGAGTTCAAGCAGGCCGTGAGCGTCGAGGAAGAGCGCCATAAAGCGGAAGAGGACGCAAGGATTAGGAAAGAGGCGGAGGACGCTATCGCGAAGGTCGAAGCGTTAAAGAAAGAAGCAGGACAGGAGACTGCGTCTGCAAATAAGGACACCCCGTCCTCCACGATCGGAATGATTGCCCAGAATCCGAACGCGGATAACGGAACGACGAAAGAACAGAATAGTCAGGGCAGCCAGAGCACCCAGACCGGCACAAGCCAGAATACCGGAAATCAGGATACCGGCAGTACCGCAGGACCCGGCGGAAGCGGAACTTCCACCGGCAGCAGCACAGGAACCTCCGGCTCATATCAGAGTACCCAGAACGGTCCGGGAAGCGCAGTCTACAATTCCGCAGTCCGCACCGCGATCGTTGCATATGCGAAACAGTTCCTTGGCAATCCGTATGTATACGGTGGGACAAGCTTAACGAACGGAGCTGACTGCTCCGGATTTACGATGCGTATCTTTGAGCATTTCGGTGTGACGACCGGACGTACCTCAAGAGACCAGGCGGCAAACGGCAAGGAAATCTCCCTCGACCAGATCCAGCCGGGCGACCTGTTATTCTACGCAAGCGGAAAGACGATCAACCACGTTGCCCTCTACATCGGCGACGGAAAGATCATCCACGCCAGCACATCAAAGACCGGCATTATTATTTCTACGGCGTACTACCGTACTCCGGCGAAAGCGGTTACCTTCTTAGATTAAGAGCTGCAGGAATTTATTATGCAGCAATCTGTTCCAGCAGCAGATGTCCATTGATCTTCAGGATAACTGGGCAAAAGATAAAAGAAAAGATCATAAAGAAAAAATAAGGAGCTGTGGAAAAACAGCTCCTTATTGTGTATAATAAGAAATAGTGCAGTGTGTAAAAATCCCGACAATGAAGAGTCTCAATTAGTGTACGGATTCCCTGAGAATTATGGAAATCCATAGACGTTCAAATGCGTCCAACCTTGCCCCGAAAGTACCATAAATCCATTGGTTTTGGATGGTTCGCTACGGAGCGCAATGGATTTAATTGAAAAAATCAACCTGCCTCTATGGATTGTCATAGACGTGGCAAAGTGAGGTATAGCCGGTTCAAATTATGAATTATAGGCACTCGTATTTAGTAGAAATACTGAATATGGGTGCCTTTTTGCGTGTTCCTACGAGCAGTGTAGCGGATTGCAATGACAGGACGAGCAAGCTTGCTTGCAGAGGACTGTTGTTGCAAGACGATATAGTGCGACAGCACGACATGAGCAAGATGCGAAGCATCTGCGAATGGCACTGCTCATTACACTTCGTACATCATATGCATACTCAGAAAGGAGCTAAGCATGCACAAATCAAAGGGTCCACCGGACTTGGACAAGTACTTGGAGGGGAGAAAGCAAAAGTACATGACCTATCAGCAAGCCGCCAGGTATTACGGATTACCCTATTGGGGATTCGTGAAAGTGGCAAAGGAAGCCAAAGCTACTTGGAAGCTGAGAAAGACAGCAATCGTAGATACTGTCGTATTTGACAAATATCTGGAAGAGCATTGTGTAGTAACTGAGGACGAAGATGTAATTTATGAAACGGAGGAAATGGATATGCCAAGAGCAAGAAAAGAAATCAAAAACATGGAGGAACTAATTAAATCCAAAAAGAAGAAATATGTGAGATATGCAGAGGGCGCTGAGCTTTTTTCAATGGGGCTTCACAGCTTTCAGACGCTTGCCAAGGATGCCGGTGCAGTCAGAAAAGTAAAGGGCTGTGTATTAGTAAATTTGGAAAAGGTGGAGCAGTTTGTAGAGTCTTTTGGAGAGGAGGAGTTTTAATGATGGATACAGCAAGATGTGGATGTAAGGTGATTTCGGTTTCTAACCAAAAAGGAGGAGTCGGCAAAACAGTGACTTGCGTGAACCTTGGAATTGGACTCGCCAGAGAAGGTAAAAAGGTATTGATGATTGATGCGGATCCACAGGGTTCTCTCTCCATTAGTTTAGGAGTGCTGGAACCGGATAAGCTTTCCTATTCACTGGCTACTGTAATGATGAATATCATCAACGATGAAGCTTTTGATGTAAGGAAGGGTATTGTTCGCCATGAAGAGGGAGTAGATTTACTTCCGGGGAACATCGAATTATCAGGACTTGAGATATCATTAATTGGTGTTATCAGTAGAGAAACAATCCTTAGAGAGTATATAGAGCAGGTCAGAGAATTCTACGACTATATTATTATTGATTGTATGCCATCCTTGGGGATGCTTACGATAAATGCCCTTGCTTGTGCCGATTCTGTGTTGATACCGGTACAGGCAGCGTATTTGCCGGTAAAGGGTTTACAGCAGCTTATTAAGACTGTAGGAAGGGTTAAGAGACAGCTGAATCCCGGACTTAGGTTTGAAGGTATTCTCCTAACTATGGTTGATAATAGAACGAACTATGCAAGGGATATTGCAGCACTGGTATATGGTGCCTATTCCACAAGTATCAATGTATTTGATGTGGAGATTCCAATGTCTGTCAGAGCGGCAGAGATTAGTGCAGAAGGAAGCAGTATCTATGTATATGACCCGAAAGGAAAAGCAGCTTGTGCTTATTCAGCATTGATTAAGGAGGTAATGAATAATGGCTAAGAGACCGGGACAGAAAATCACGATGACCAGTATTGATGAGCTTTTATGCGTGCCTGATACAGAGGGCACGATAGATATAGATGTGGCAGCAATTTATCCCTTTGAAAATCATCCTTTTAAGGTGCTTGATGATGAGCGAATGGAGGAACTGACAGAAAGTATCAGAGCCAATGGAATTCTTACACCGGTTCTGGTTCGTCCGGATGATGAAGGAACCTATGAAATGATTTCCGGACACAGAAGACTTCGGGCAGCTAAGAAAGCAGGTCTTAGAAAGATACCGGCAATTATAAAGGAAATGACGGATGATGAAGCTACAATAGCGATGGTGGATGGGAACATCCAAAGAGAAGAGATTCTTCCGAGCGAGAAAGCATTTGCATTAAAAATGAAAATGGCAGCTCTTAAGAAACAGGGTAAGAGAAATGATTTAACAACTTCGTCCACTGAGTGGACGAAGTCCAGAGCAGGAGATATTGTTGGTGAAGCGGAAGGAATATCAAAGTCGCAGGTACATAAATATATTCGAATCACTGAGCTTATTCCAAAACTTCTTGATATGGTAGACGAGAAGCGTCTTGCAATTGCTATGGCAGTTGAGATTTCTTACTTTAACCTATTGTGCTATTTCAAATAAAACGTTTAAAAACTTGTAAAAACCGCAAAGAATCCCTGTTTTTTTGATAAACAAATTTTTTAGAATATCAGTTCTTTGATTTTTCCAAGTTCG